>JALYJS010000463.1 GCA_030799345.1 Pseudomonadota bacterium
GTTATCGCAAAATCGACGCCGAGCGCGATCCCTCGCCGGATGATGTCGGCCTTCGACAAGTCGATGAGCGGCGCGTGGATGCGGATCGGCCGGCCTTCAACGGTAGCCTTGGTCGCCAGGTTCGCCATGCGCTCGAACGCGGCAATGAATTCCGGCCGGCAATCCGGGTAACCCGAGTAGTCGACGGCATTGACTCCGATGTAGATGTCCGATGCGCCGCTCACCTCAGCCAGGCCGAGCGCGCATGCGAGGAACACGGTATTGCGTGCCGGCACATAGGTCACGGGAATGCCGGCTCCGCCGTTCTCCGGCACGGCGATCGCAGGATCCGTCAGCGCGGATCCGCCGAACTCACCTATCGGCATGGCAAGAATCCGGTGTTCGACTGCGCCCAGTGCCGTGGCCAGGCGGCACGCGGCGTCCAGTTCAGCGCGGTGACGCTGACCGTAATCGAACGACAGCGCCAGGCAGCGATGACCGCGTTCGCGGGCGATGGCGAGCACGGTGGCCGAATCGAGGCCGCCCGAGACGAGCACTACGGCGGGCGTTCCGGTGGCTGCTACTTGTTCAGCGGCCAGGCGCGTTTCCCCAGAGGTACTTGTGAAGCTGGACCTGGAATCTGACCGGCAGGCGGTCGGCCAGGATCCAGTCGGCAAGTTGTGCGGCCGGCAACTGGTCGTGGCTCGGCGAGAACAGCACGGCGCAGCGCTGGTCCAGTTGCTCCGATTTAAGGAAATCGCGACTCCATTCGTAGTCGGCACGATCGCAGATGACGAACTTGAACTGGTCGCCGGGTTGCGGCCGGTGCACCGCCGGAGCCAGATTGCGATGAGACTCGCCGGACGCGGGTGTCTTGACATCAATGACCCGGACGACCCGTGGATCGACCGGGCTCGCATCGATTGCACCGCTCGTCTCGAGCGATACGGCGAAGCCGGCGTCGCACAGCGCGGTAAGCAGGCCCAGGCAGGACTTCTGCGCGAGCGGCTCGCCGCCTGTGACACAGACATGGCGCGCGCCGCTGGTGCGGGCATCCTCGATCAGGCCGTCGACCGAGCGCCATTCGCCGCCCTGAAATGCATAAGTGGTGTCGCAGTAGTGGCAGCGCAGCGGACAACCGGTCAGCCGGATGAAAAATGTCGGCCATCCGACTGCATCGGCTTCGCCCTGCAGTGAATGGAAAGTTTCGGTGATCCTGAGCCGTGCCGCCGTGGGCACGGCGCTGGCATTGGCGGCCATCGCCTTTCCTAGCGGCCTTCCGCCGCCAGTCGCTCGAGCCGCAGCGTCGCCTCGCTCGCGGCGGGTGTGCCGGGATACTCCTCGGTCACGCGCCGCAGAGATGCCCGGGACTGGTCGTAGCGCTTCAGTTCGTAGTAGCAATAACCCGCTTTCACGAGTGCGTCCGGCGCCTTGCGCGCGCCCGGGTAGTCCCGGAGCACGCCATCGAAGGCTGCGAGCGCCGCGGGATAGTCGCGACGGACGTAGTGCGCTTCGCCGAGCCAGTAAAGCGCATTGGAAGCGAGCTCGTGATCCCGGTAGCGCGCGAGGAAATCCTGCAATCCTGCCGCGGCTTCGTCGTACCTGCCTTCCCGGAGCAGATTGATGGCTGCCTGGTAATCCGCATCGGGTCCCGCTGAGGTTCCCGCCGCGGATCCTGCGGCGGGTCCTGCCGTGAGTGCCGCTTCCGCGGCCTTCACCCGCGCATCGAGATCGACGTATTGATCCCGCTGCTGCGCACGGGCACGTTCGAGTTCGTGCTGCAACCGCTCGATCTCGCCGCGCAGCCGCCGGATCTCCGCTCCCTGCGCCTCGATCTGGCGCGCGATCTCGAGCAGGCCCTGGTTCTCGAGCTGGCGTTCGACCGCGGCCATCCGCTCTTCGAGCGTGTCGAGACGCTCGCGCTTCGACTGGGCAGTGGCGGCGCCCGCCGACAGGGCAGCGACGACGGCAACACCGGCGATCCAGCGTGAGGCGTGCATGGCCTCAGCGCCCGTAGACGATCTCGACGCGGCGGTTCTTTTCATAGGCCGCATCGTCCGCGCCTTCCGTTGCCGGGCGTTCCTCACCATAGCTGACCGTCGTGAGCTGGCCCTCGCTCGCGCCCTGCAGCATCAGCGCGCGGCGTACGGCCTGGGCACGGCGCTCGGCGAGTGCGATGTTGTACTCGCGCGATCCGCGCTCGTCCGTGTGACCTTCGAGCCGGACCCGCGTGCTTCCGGCTGCAGCCAGGTGCTTGGCGTGACCGGTAATCAGCGCGGCATACTCGGGTCGTATTTCGCTCTGGTCGAAATCGAAGTAGATGACATTCTCGAGGCCCGCAGGCGCTGCGCCCTCAGCCCCGATGCCGGCTGCCCCCGGCAAATCCTGCCCCGCACCGACCTGACCTTCACTCCCCGAGCTCGCATCGCCATCGCGCGGTGCCGTCGTATCCGCACCGGCGTCAGGCACCGTGGTCGGCTTCTTCGGGCATCCGCCAAGGCCCAGGCTCAGGACGACAATCAGCAGGACAGGCAACAATCGCATCGCTCGCACTCCTTGATTCAGGTTTTCGCCTGGCGGGTCCGGCACCTTTACTAACACAAGGGACCGCCCCCCGCCACGCCCGTTCATTGCAGGTAGGGTGACCACGCGGGATCGCGCACTTCGCCGGCGCTCGCCGCGAGGCGCTGCTGGATACGTCCGTCGCTGGAGACGATCGCCAGCGCGCCGCGCCCGCCTTCGCGCGTGGCGTAGATGATATCCGCGCCGTTCGGCGCATACGAAGGCGATTCGTCCAGGCGCCCGGTCGTCAGCACGCGCAGGCCGCCCCGCGCGATATCCACCGCCGCGATCCGGTACGCACCGCGATCGATCGTCACGAGCGCCAGTTCCCGTCCGTCCGGCGATACGCGCGGGCGCGCGTTGTAATTGCCGTCGAAGGTGATGCGCTGCGCCCTCTCGCCGGCTCCGATGCCCTGCCGGTAGACCTGGGGCGCGCCTGCGCGATCCGACGTGAAGTACACCGAACGTCCGTCCGGCGCCCAGACCGGCTCGGTATCGATGGCGGCATCTTCGGTCAGGCGTCTCAGTGCCTGTGACGCGAGCGTCAGCAGGTAAACGTCCACGTTGCCGTCGCGACGCGACAACGCGATCGCGAGCTGGTTGCCGTCCGGAGAAAAGCTGGGAGCGCTGTTGATGCCGGACTTGGCGGATACGCGAACCTGCTCGCCGGTGCGCAGCGTCTGGACGTAGATGGCCGGCAGGCTGCTGTGGAAGGAGACATAGGCCAGCGAACGGCCGTCCGGCGACCAGGCCGGGGACATGATCGGCTGTGCGGACTCGAATACGATGCGTTCATTCGCACCATCGGAATCCGTCACGATCAGCCGATATTTGCGCGCGGTCTTTGGCCCGTCGACGGCAACGTACGCGATGCGCGTCGAAAATGCGCCGCGAACCCCCAGTATCTTTTCGTAGACGGCGTCCGACACGCGATGGCTCGCGAGCTTGAGCGCATTGCGGTCCGTGGGCAGTGTCATGCCGAGCAGGCGTTCGCCATTGGCGACCGATACGAGTTCGTAACGCACTTCGAAACGACCATCCGGCAGGGGCGACAGGCGCCCTACGAGCACATAGTCCACTTTGAGCATGCGCCAGTCGGCGGGGTCGACCTCAGACGAGGTTTGCGGTCGCTCCAGCATCTGCGCGCGCGGCAACGGGCGGAACCGGCCGCTGCGCTCGAGATCCGCGTGCACCGTCTGCGCCACGTCATGCGGTAAGGCTTGCGGTGAATCCCAGGCCAGAGGGACGATCGCGATCGGTACCGATTCCGCCATGCCGCGCAGGATCTGCACGGTCAGTTGCGCCTCCGAGCGCGGCGCCAGCAAGGCGGCTGCGACCACGATGATCAGTACGCGAATGTTGGTCAATCTCTCGTCTCCTTCGGCGTAAACACCAGTTTCACCTCGCGCGCGAACAATGCCGGTTCCGGCGGTGCGGGCAGCGGCGAGGCATTCCGCACAGCCGTCTCGATCGACTGGCGGATCGCGGCACCGCCGTTGCAGGTGCCGAAGCGGGTCCCGACCACCTCTCCGCCCGGGATCTGCGTGACGAAAACCGTGCAACTCATTCCCGACGCCATTCCCGGCGGCTCATACCAGCGCTGCTCGACATGCGCCTGGATCGCGCGAACGTAGCTTGCTGTAAGACTCTGGAATGCCGGCCCGGTTCGCTGATCCTCGGCGGCGAGGAGGGCTTTCAGGTCCTGCTCGCGCTGTTCACGCAATCTGGCGTCGTCGGCGGCGCGCTTCCTGTCCGCCGCAGCTTTCGCCTCGGCCTGCTGGTCCGCGCGCCGCTTCGCGTCGGCTTCGGCCTTGCGTTTTGCGTCGGCTGCGGCCCGCGCTTTCTGCTCCGCCGCAGCCTCCGCCTGCTGGCGCTGCTCGACTTCCGCCGATTGCCGTTCAACTTCCCGGGTCCGTTGCTCGGCTTCCAGTCGTTCGCGCTCCGCGGCCTCCTCGGCAGCCAGTTCCAGCCGTCGTTCCTCCGCCTGCCGCCGCTCGACGTCCTGGCGCTGGTTGCTCGCTGCCTGGATCAGGGCTTCGTCCACGACGACCGCATCGATCGGCAGCGGCATCGGCTGCGGGTCTGGCTCGCGCAACGGCATGCTGAGGCCGAGGTAGAGCAGACCGGCAATGATCGCGTGCAAGGCGATCGACCATCCAACAGGCGCAATGCCCGGCCGCCCTGCCCTGCTCATCGGCGCCGCTCGAGGTCCTCGAGTGCGCGAACGGCTTTGGGGTCAGTCAGGAACCCGATCTTCTTCGCGCCCGCTTGCTGCAAAAGAACCATGCCGCGCACCACGCTGCCGTACGGTACCCGCTCGTCTGCCTTGACCAGCACCGGTATACCAGCGTCGCGAGCGAGAACGGCGCCAGCACGTCTGGCGATCTCCGCCTCATCGATTGGAGCATCCTCGTCCGCGCCGACATTGAGGTAGTAGCGTCCGTCGCGATCCACCGACAACACCAGCGGCTCCCGGTCGCGGAGCAGTTCGGGGTCAAGCGGGAGTGCGTCGGCGTCCGGCAGCTCGACCTGCACGCCCTGGGTCAGGAGAGGCGCCGTAATCATGAAGATGATCAGCAGGACCAGCATGACGTCGATGTACGGCACGACGTTGATCTCGCCCATCAGCTGCCGGCCGCGCTTGGCATTGGCCATTTCAGGCACTCCGCGGGGAAGCGTGACGTTGCAGCAGCGTCGAGAACTCGTCCATGAAGGCGTCATACCGCATTTCCAGTCGGTTGACCTTGTCCGCGTAGCGGTTGTACGCAACGACGGCCGGGATCGCCGCGAACAGCCCGGCAGCGGTCGCGATCAGCGCCTCTGCAATGCCGGGCGCGACCATGGCGAGCGTCGCCTGCTGCACGTTTCCGAGACCCTGGAAAGCACCCATGATGCCCCACACGGTGCCGAACAGGCCGACATAGGGACTGGTCGACCCGATGGTCGCGAGGGTCGCAAGACTCTCCTCGAGCCGGTCTATCTCGCGTAACTGGGCGACGCGCATCGTGCGGCGGACACCCTCCAGCAGTTCGGCCGGCGAGCTGCCCGACTGTCCGCGCAGGCGCGAAAATTCGCCGAATCCCGCCTCGAATATGCTTTCCATACCGAAGGCCGGCTTGCCGCGTGTTTCGATCGACCGGTAAAGCTTGCCAAGATCGCCGCCGGACCAGAACACGCCTTCGAAGCGATTGGCTTCCGCGGTGCCCATGCGCAGCAGCCGCCGCTTGCGGAAGATGAT
>JALYJS010000485.1 GCA_030799345.1 Pseudomonadota bacterium
CGTGTCGCTCGAACCCGGGCCGGGGATCGCGACTACCTATATGACGCCGGAAGGCCCGCGTGACTTCGACAACGTGACCGAAAGGATCGAGATCGCCGGTGGTGAGACGCAGGAACTGGTCGTGAAGCGGACCGTCTGGGGCCCGGTGATCGGTGAAGACGGGGAGGGCCGTCAATTGGCGCTCGCCTGGACCGCCCATCACGTAGACGCGATCGACATGGCGCTGCTGACGCTCGAAACCGCGCGCGACATCAACGAAGCGGCGACGATCATCGGCGGTGCCGGGATGCCGGCGCAGAACGTCCTGCTGGCTGATCGCACGGGCCGGATCGGGTGGGTGCTGTCGGGCCGGCTGCCGGCAAGGAGGGGATTCGACCCGACGCGGCCCGCTGCCTGGCATGAACCTGGTGTCGGCTGGGATGGCTGGGTCACGGCCGTCGATACGCCGCGCCTGCTCGATCCGCCGCAGGGCTACGCCTGGAGCGCGAATGCACGCGTCGTTGGCGGCGAAGCATTCGCGCGCATCGGGGACGGCGACTACGCGCCGGCCGCGCGCGCGCGCCAGATCCGCGATCGCCTGGAACAGCAGACGCGTGTCGGCGCCGCCGCGCTGCTGGCCATGCAGCTCGACGATCGCGCGGATTACCTTGCAAACTGGCGGCCATTGCTGGTCGGGGCCCTGCAACGGGCCGGCCAAGCGGAAGCCGTGCGACTCGTTACTGCATGGCAAGGCCGTGCCGCGGTGGACGACGCGGGCTTTCGCCTGCTCCGTGAATTCGAGCGGCGCGTCGCCGACCGTGCGTTCCGGATGCTGACGGTGGAAGCGCAGGCGCGCTGGCCGGGATTCAGCTGGCGTACACCGCAGCGCTTCACCGAGGTCGCTTGGCGGCTCCTGCAGGAGCGACCGGCGCATCTGCTCGATCCACGTTTTGCCGACTGGGAGGCGTGGCTCGCCGACGTCGCGGTGGAGACGGTGCAGGCGCTGCCGAGCGACTGCACCGACATCGTTTCCTGCCGTTGGGGGCGGGTCAACGTGGCCGAGATCCAGCATCCGATCAGCGAGGCCGTGCCGTTCCTGTCGCGCTATCTCGACATGCCGGCGGACGAGCTACCGGGCGACTGGTCGACGCCGCGCGTGCAATCGCCGACGTTCGGCGCGTCCGAGCGTTTTGGCGTGTCGCCGGGCCGCGAAGGAGAAGGCTACCTGCACATGCCTGGCGGGCAGAGCGGCCATCCGCTGTCGCCCTTTTATCGCGCGGGTCACGCCGCGTGGGTGAAAGGGGAAGCGGCCTCATTCCTGCCCGGACCCTCGGTGCATATGCTGAGACTGGTACCAGCGAAGAAATGACTAGCCGAACTAAAAAAGCCGGCCATCCAGTATTTTTTCATCGGGCTTATGTCACCGCAATGTGATATTGACGGAATTCGGCGTATGACTGGAAATGACTTTTCACACCCGGGATTAGCCCACATCAACACTTTTTACACGGTGCGCTGAAAGGAGATTAAATCCCATGAGAATGACAGTGACTATATTTGTTCTTGGGCTTGCACTCTTCACCACTGCGCAAGCTCAACAGCAGCAATCGACCAATGTGGCACTCAATGACACGGCAACAATCCATACGGCAGACAGGATCACATGGCGGGACGGCCCCCCATCACTTCCTCCCGGTGCCAAGTTTGCTGTGCTCGAAGGAGATCCGGCCAAGGATGGCTTCTTCACCATGCGGCTTCGTCTGCCAGACGGATTCAAGATCCCGCCTCATACGCACCCCAAGGTTGAACACATCACCGTCGTTAGCGGCACCTTTAACTTCGGCATGGGTGACAAATTCGATGAGTCCGCCACCCAAGCCATGCCAGCCGGCACGTTCGGTTTTTGGCCGGCCGGCATGAAGCATTTTGCCTGGACGAAGGGCGAGACAGTACTTCAACTTCATGGAACTGGCCCGTGGAAGATCGAGTACGTCAATCCGGCCGATGACCCCCGCAAGCCCAAATAGTCGCGAACAGACTGTGAGTACCAAAGTCGCCTGACTATGCGATTCATCGTTCGGCGCTTGGGGGTGATGTCGCGAGACATCTATTGGAGTGAGGAACGATATGTCAATCGAGAATGCGATAGCCAGCGTAGCTGTAAACGACTTGACGTTCGCAGTGGCGTGCGGTTCATGCACGCTTGCCGTCAGTGACATCGAAGACCTAGGGGCACATGTCCAGAGGCTGGGCATCGACGCCAGCCAGAGAAACACGGGCGCGACGGTGAAGACACTGATGATTGTGGATCTTGACGGGAATCACATTGCATTTGCGGAGACGATCGATAAAAGTATGGCGCGGTGACTGGACACGTGACTGGGACTTCTATGACGCCCGGAAACCCTATACGCCAGACGCGCTGCAAGCATCGTGCCGCTGAACGAGAGCATTAGACCGCTGCGCGCTCGCTGACCGAAAACAATGAAGAACGTTGTGATTGCAGTTCTTTTGGCGGTGCTCGCTTGGCAACTCTTCTTCCAGGGAAGTAGTGGCACTCAATAAAACTCACGGCGACCCTACGCTTGCAGCAAAGCGCAAACCTGACCAGGTTGAGTATGGAACTTGCCGATGAATGAATTCGAACTTTGGGACGAGGTGTGTAGTGTCCTGAAGTGGCATTACCGCCCCGGGCATGGCTGCGTCGACACGATCAACCGGCTGCGGGCCAAGCACCCGGTTGCCAGAAAACTGGGCAGGGAATTTCGCGTGCGACGCGAGTCCCTGGTGGTTTGCGCGGAATCACGCAGCATCGAACAGCTCTGGACCCTGATTCATCCAAAGCTCGTCACCCGGACGCCGCCCCACGCGACTGATGCGCCGGTCGTGGTGCTCCGGTCGGATGACGTCGAATACCTGCTCGACGGCAGGCGCCGCATCAATTACTGGAACCGGAACAACCTGGCGGGCCCGCATCGCGTCCTGGTTGTTTGCGCCCGGTGACCGGCGGCTGGCTCTATAGTGTCACCATGAACCTGGCTACGCTGGCGGCACTCGTCAGGAGTGAGCGCGAGAACCTGCTGTCGCACTGGCGGAGCCAGGTACGCGAGCTGCCGTCGGCGCGTCATCTCGATACACTGACGCTCAATGACCACATTCCCGGTCTGCTGGACGAGCTCGCACGCGCACTGGAATCGGGGTCTTCCCAGACGATCCCGGAGGCCTTGCTGGAGAGTAGCGCCCCCGTCCACGGGCTGCAGCGCCTGAAGGACGATTTCGACATCGAAGAAGTCGTCGCCGAGTACAACATCCTTCGAGGCTGCATCCACGACCTGGCCAACGACCGGGGCGTCACGCTGCAGGGCGAGCCATTTCACGTCATCAACCGCGTTTTCGACCAGGCGATCGGCACGGCTCTGCAAACCTACGCCCAGCAGCGCGCGCGCGACGTGCAGGAGCGCCGGCAGGCGTATCTCGCCTTCGTCGCGCACGACCTGCGGACGCCGCTGTTCGCGATTTCACTCGCGGGGCGGGTACTCGAGAGGATGCTGCCGCAGCGCGGTCATGGACCCGAATCGATGCAGATGCTGAAGGCGCTGCGCCGGAGCGCGCAGCAGCTCGAGGGACTGGTCAAACGGGTGCTGGAAGAAAGCACGAATGTCGAGACTGACGCCGGCATCAGCATCGAAAGGCGTGCATTCGACCTGTGGCCACTGGTCGCAGCGCTGATCGAGGAGATACAACCGCTGGCCGATACGGCCGGGACGCGGCTCGCCAACCAGGTACCCGACGAACTGGTCGTGTTTGCGGACGCCGCCCTGCTCAAGCGTGTACTGCAGAACCTCGTCGCCAATGCGATCCGCTACACCGCGCGCGGCGAGGTGGTCATCGGCGCACGCGAACTAGGCGCCGAACCTGCCATCGAGTGCTGGGTCCAGGACAATGGTTCCGGGATTCCGCCGGACCTCCTCGACAGGATCTTTGACAAGGGGGAAACGGATTCCGCCGAGTCCGGTGGCAAGGGACTGGGCCTTGCGATAGTCCAGACCTTCACCGCAGCCCATGGCGGCAAGGTGACGGTCGAGTCGCGGCAAGGCGAGGGCTCGACTTTCCGGCTCACGCTGCCTCTCAAGTCGGACGTGTAACTACTGCAGCACGCGCATGGCGCGATCCAGCCCCGCGAGGGTCAGTGGGAACATCCGGTCCTCGAAAAGTTCCCGCGTCATGCGCACCGAGGGCGTGTATGCCCACCGTTCCTGCGGCTCCGGATTCAGCCAGGCATAGTGCGGATATCCGGTCAGCAGCCGCTTCATCCAGGTCGAGCCCGGCTCCTCGTTCCAGTGCTCGATGCTGCCGCCCGGCTGCACGATCTCGTACGGACTCATGGTTGCGTCGCCGACGACCACCAGGCGGTAGTCGTTGCCATAGGTGCGCAGGATCTCGGTCGTGGGCGTGCGCTCACTCTGGCGCCGGCGATTGTCCTTCCACACCGATTCGTAGACGAAATTGTGGAAGTAGAAATACTCGAGGTGCTTGAACTCGCCGCGGGCGGCTGAGAACAACTCCTCGCAGACCCGCACGTGGTCGTCCATCGACCCGCCGATGTCGAGGAACAGCAGTACCTTCACGGCGTTGTGACGCTCGGGAACCAGGCGGATGTCCAGCAGTCCGGCGCGCCTGGCCGTCGAATCGATGGTCGCATCGAGGTCGAGCTGCTCGGCGGCACCCTGGCGGGCGAAGCGGCGCAGGCGCCGGAGCGCGAGCTTGATGTTGCGCGTGCCGAGCTGCACGGAATCGTCGAGATTCGCGAACTCGCGCCGGTCCCAGACCTTGACCGCGCGGCGGTTGCGCGAACCTTCCTGCCCGATGCGCACGCCCTCCGGGTTGTAGCCGTCGGCCCCGAATGGCGAGGTACCACCGGTGCCGATCCACTTGCTGCCGCCCTGGTGCCGCGACTTCTGCTCCTCGAGCCGCCGGCGCAGCGTCTCCATCAGCGCGTCCCAGCCGCCGAGCGCGGCGATGCGCGCTTTCTCCTCGTCGGTGAGATTCAGTCCGCCGGCGCTTTTCAGCCAGTCGGCAGGCACGGTGGCGAGCAATGTCTCGAATGCCTGCTCGACACCGTGGAAGTGCGCAGCAAACACCCGATCGAAGCGGTCGTAATGGCGCTCGTCCTTGACGAGGACGGTGCGCGCCAGCCAGTAGAACTCGTCCACCGAGAGGTCGATCAGCCGTGCATCCAGCGCTTCCAGCAGCGCCAGGAACTCCGTGATCGTGACCGGCACGCCGGCCGAGCGCAGCATCCGGAAGAAACGGATCAGCATGGACCCGCGTCCCGGATCAGCCGGGTCGACCGGCGCGGCGATGCAGAAAAACGAGCTGTTCGAACAGGTGCACGTCCTGCTCGTTCTTCAGCAGCGCGCCGTACAGCGGCGGGATCGATGCCTTCGGGTCGTCCGCGCGCAGCGCTTCCGGGGGAATGTCCTCGGCCAGCAGCAGCTTGATCCAGTCGAGCAATTCCGAAGTGGAAGGCTTTTTCCGCAGTCCGGGCACGTCACGGATCCGGTAGAAGGCGCCCAGCGCTTCCGCGAGAAGTTCCTGCTTGAGGCCCGGGTAATGCACGGCGACGATGCGCTCCATCGTCTCTGCGTCCGGAAATCGGATGTAATGGAAGAAACAGCGGCGCAGGAATGCGTCCGGCAGTTCCTTCTCGTTGTTGCTGGTGATGACGACGATCGGCCGGTGGCGGGCGCGAACGAGCTGCCGGGTTTCGTAGACGTAGAACTCCATGCGGTCGAGCTCGCGCAGCAGGTCGTTCGGGAACTCGATGTCCGCCTTGTCGATCTCGTCGATCAGCAGTACGGCCTGGCGGTCGCAATCGAATGCGCGCCACAGCATGCCGGGCACGATGTAGTTTGCGATGTCCTGGACGCGCGCATCGCCGAGCTGCGAATCCCGCAGCCGTGACACCGCGTCATACTCGTAAAGCCCCTGCTGCGCCTTGCTGGTGGACTTGATGTGCCACTCGAAAAGCGGTTTGTCGAGCGCCTGCGCCACTTCCTGCGCGAGCTGGGTCTTGCCGGTGCCGGGCTCGCCCTTGATCAGCAGCGGACGGCCCAGCGTCACCGCGGCATTGACCGCGAGCGTCAGTTCGCCGGTCGCGACATAACTGTCGGAACCGCTGAAGCGGGAGTCGCCGGTCAAGAGGATTTTGCCGGTGCCGCCTTGGCCGCGAGCTGCTTCAGGTCGCTGAGCACGATCTCGGAGTGGCCTTTCGGCTGCACCTTTACATAGTGCTTGGCAACCCGGCCCTGCGGGTCAATGATGAATGTGTCGCGCCGTGCCAGTTCGGCGATGCCGAGATACTTGGTCAGCGTGCCGTAGCTGGTCGCGACTTTCTTGTCGACGTCAGCCAGTATCGGGAAGGGCAGGCTGTTCTCCTCGGAAAACGCCTTGTGCGATTCGACGTCGTCCACGCTGACGCCCAGGATCGTGGCGTTGAGCTCGCGATACGCGAAAATGTTGTCGCGGAATTCGCAGGCCTGGGTCGTGCACCCGGGCGTGCTGTCCTTCGGATAGAAATAGAGCACCACCCACTTGCCCTTGTAGTCGGCGAGTGCGTGCCATTTTCCGGTCTGGTCCTGCAGCCGGAACGTGGGCGCCAGCGCGCCGATTGCGGGCGCATCGTCGGCGAGGGCGGCGGTCGAAGACAGCAGCACCGTGGCGAGGGCAGCGGCGGCGCTGTGCAGGAAACGCGTCATGGCGATGTCTCCAGTAGGGCGAGCGTGCGTGGCGTTCCGGAATGTCAGCAGGCTGGCATAGTATCGCGGCCTGCCGTCTGAAGACCACGATTGTGGGCCGAGGTTCCCACGAAATGACGCATCAAATAGCACGCATCGCACTTGTTTTGCCGGGCGGCGGCGCCCGCTCGGCATACCAGGTCGGCGTGCTCCGGGCGATTGCCGGATGGTTGCCGCCGGCTGCGCCGTTGCCGTTTTCCGTCCTCTGCGGCACGTCCGCCGGAGCGATCAACGCGGCCGTGCTGGTCGCCAGGGCCGGGGATGCCCGCATCGCGACCGCGGAGCTCGCCCGTGTCTGGGGAGATTTTCACGTGCCACAGGTGTTTCGCGCGGGCACGCTCGACATGTTGCGTTCCGGGCTGCACCTGGTACTCGCGCTGCTCTCGGGCGGCTGGCTCCTGCCACTGCCGCGCGCGCTGTTCGACCCGGCGCCATTGCGCGAGTTGCTGACGCGAAACATCGACTTCGCGCGGCTGCGCGAAACGATCGCGCGCGGCATGCCGGATTCGATCGCCGTGACGGCCACCAATGTCGCGACCGGCGATTCGGTCAGCTTTGTCGAGTCGTCACGCCCGTTCGCAGGCTGGGACCGCGCAGCGCGCCAGGGGGTCGCCGCGCGGCTCGATGTCGAGCATCTGATGGCGAGTTCCGCGATTCCGCTGCTGTTCCCGACAGTCGTCGTGGAAGGCGGGCTTTACGGCGACGGGGCGATGCGCCAGGCGACACCGCTGGCGCCTGCGATTCACCTGGGCGCCGACCGGATACTCGTGATTGGAGCGCGCCCCCACCTGCGCCGGCCGGCGTCAACCGCGCCGGAATCGAACATGGCTGAGCAGTTCGGGTTCATGCTGGATACGCTCTTCATGGAAGGCCTGCAGTCGGATCTCGAGCGGCTCGAGCGCGTCAACACGCTGCTCGCGCACGCGCGGCCGGGCCCGCCGCCGCTCGGCCTGCGCCACATCGAGACAATGCTGGTGCTGCCGCAGCGCGATCCGAATGTCATCGCGCTCGCGCACCGGCGGGCGATTCCTGCGAGCCTGCGCGCGCTGTTGCGCGTGCTTGGCGCCAGCGGCGAGCGCGGCGGGCGCCTGCTGTCGTTCCTGATGTTCGAGTCGGTTTACACGCGCGAACTGATCCGCATGGGCGAGCACGACGCGGAAGCCCGCCGCGCGGAGATCTGCGCCTTCCTCGATATCGTTCCCCGCGGCTAGACCAGGAAGATTGCGCCCAGGCCGAGCAGCGCGGCGAAACCGACGACGTCGGTCACGGTCGTCAGGATCACGCCGCCGGCGAGTGCCGGATCGATGTGCATGCGCTTGAGCGCGAGCGGGATCATGACGCCCGCGATGCCAGCCGCAATCAGATTGATCACGATCGCGACGAAGATGACGGCTGCGATGTCCCAGGTGCGGAACCACAGCCAGGTGGCCATCGCAACCACGGTCGCCCAGATGAGCCCGTTCACCGCGCCGACCGACAGTTCCTTGAAGAACAGCCAGCGCGCATTCGATGCGTGCACCTTGCCGACCGCGATGCCACGGATGATCAGCGTCACCGTCTGGGTCCCGGCGATGCCCCCCATGCTCGCCACGACCGGCATCAGCACGGCGAGCGCGACGACCTTTTCAATCGTGGCCTCGTAGAATCCGACGACCCAGGCGGCGAGCAGGGCGGTCAGCAAGTTGATGCCGAGCCACAGCGCCCGGCGGCGCGTAGTCTTGCGCACGCCGGCAAAGACGTCGTCGTCGTCGTCGAGACCGGCGGCGGCGAGCGAGGCGTGCTCTGCCTGTTCGCGGACGACGTCCACCACGTCGTCGACGGTGATCCGTCCGAGCAGCCTGCCATCCGCTGAAACAACCGCGGCTGACACCAGATCGCGTGACTCGAACAGCTGGGCGACTTCGTCCGCCGGCATCGTGGGCGGTATCGGCTCGACCTCGCGATCCATCTGCTGGCTGACCAGGGTGTCCGGGTCCGCGGCCAAGAGCCGCAGGACCGGCAGTGCGCCCTGGTACCGGTCGTTGCGGTCGACGACGAACAGGCAGTCGGTCGGTTCTGGCAGTTCGCCGCGCATGCGCAGGTAGCGCAGCACGACGTCGAGCGTCACGTCGGGTCGCACCGTGACCGTGTCGGTGTCCATCAGGCCGCTTGCGCTGTCGCCCGGGGACTCGAGTACCCGCGTCAACCGGTCCCGGTCCTGCTGGTCCATGGAACGCAGCACCTGGCGCATCAGAGCGTCGGGCAGCTCGACCAGCAGGTCGGCGAGGTCGTCAACCGGCAGTCCCTCGGTCGCCGCGACGAGTTCGTCCGGACGCATGCTTTCGAGCAATTCGCTGCGCACGTCCTCGGACAGCTCGACCAGCACCTCGCCCTGGGCCTCGGGCGCTACCAGTTCCCAGGCGAGCGTGCGCTGCCGGGGCGGCAGCGATTCCAGCACGTGCGCGATCTCGGCCGGATGGAGTGCCGCGACCATGCGGTCGGCGCCGCGCAGCCCGCCGGCAAGCGAGGACTGGATTGCGGCGAGCCGGGCGGCCCGGTCGCTCTGGATGGAGGCGGGACCGCTCACCCGGGCAGCGCGTTGTGACGCACGAGCAGCTCCGGATATTTCCCGCGGAAATGCGCAGCAAGCCGCTCGACCAGATACACGGAGCGGTGTTGCCCGCCGGTGCAGCCGATCGCCACCGTCAGGTAACCCCGGTTCGCGGTTTCATAGTCGGGCAGGCGGCGCTCGAGAAATCGCGTGAGGTCTTCCGCCATTTCGTGCACGCGCGAGCTCGCCTCGAGAAACTCGACCACGCGGCTGTCCTTGCCGGTGAGCTGCTGCAGCGCGGGTTCCCAGTAGGGATTCGGCAGCGTGCGGGCATCGAACACGAAATCCGCATCGCCGGGCGTGCCGTGCTTGTAGCCGAACGATTCGAACAGGATTGACAGCCGGCCGGGGCCCGGATCGACGCGCTGCCCGATCAGCGCGCGGAGCTGGTGTACGCTCATCCGTGACGTGTCGATGACGAGATCGGCGCTGTCGATCAGCGGATGCAGCAGCCGGCGCTCCTCCGCAATCGCATCGGCAAGGCTCATGCCCGAGCCGGTCAGCGGGTGACGCCGGCGGGTTTCGGCATAGCGTCGCAGCAGAACCTCGTCCTCTGCATGCAGATAGAGCACCTCACAGCGCAGGCCCTTCTGTTTCAGGTCGCCGAGCAGTTCCGGGATGAAGGCCAGATCGTCGGGGCGGTTGCGTGCATCGAGGCCGACCGCGAGGCGACGGTAGATCGGCTCGTCGGTGCGAACGGAATGCGACACCAGCGCCTGCACCAGTCCGGCCGGGATGTTGTCGATGCAGTACCACCCGAGATCCTCGAGCATATTGAGCGCGACGCTCTTGCCCGATCCGGATAGCCCGCTGACGACGACGAGCCTGTTCAGGCGGGACGCCCCCGCGCCACCTCGGCCGCGTGATGGTCCGACTGCTTTTCCTTGTGCTTGCGCAGGCGACGGTCGAGCTTGTCGATCAGCGCGTCGATTGCCGCGTACATGTCGCCTTCCTTCGCGTCGGCATGGATGACCGCGCCGGTGACGCCGAGCGTGGCTTCGGCCTTGTGTTCTAGTTTCTCGACGGTCAGCACGCAATGAACGTCGATGACCTGTTCGTAATGGCGCAGGACGCGTTCGATCTTCTTCTCGACATAGCCGCGCAGCGCCGGAGTGACGTCGATATGGTGTCCGGTCAGGGTCAACTGCATGGGGTCTTACTCCTGTTGGATCGCCGTTCGCTCGACGGCGGGATACCGAGGGCTTCGCGATACTTGGCGACCGTGCGTCGCGCCACCTGGATGCCGTCTCCGGACAGCAATTCGGCGATCTGCTGGTCGCTCAACGGGCGTGATGCCGGTTCCTGCGCGATCAGTTTACGGATCTTCGCACGGATCGCGGTCGAAGAAACGCCGGCGCCGTCGTCGCCCGGCACCTGGCTCGAGAAGAAGTACCGGAACTCGAATACGCCGCGTGGCGTATGCATGTACTTGCCGGTGGTGACGCGCGAGATGGTGGATTCGTGCATGCCGACGGACTCCGCGACGTCCCGCAGGATCAGCGGCTCCATCGATTCCTCACCGCTGTCGAGGAATGCGAGTTGTCGCTCGACGATCGTACGGGCCACGCGGACCATCGTGTCGTTGCGGATCTCGAGGCTGCGCAGCAGCCAGCGCGCCTCCTGCAGCTGCGTGCGCAGCACCGCGTGATCCGGCGCGCGCGTGATCAGCCCGGCATAGCCCTCGTTCAGGCGGACGCGCGGCAGAGCCGACGGATTCAGTTCGACCACCCAGCCCTGCGGCGATCGGCGGACGTAGACATCGGGCACGACGTACTCGGTGCGCACTGCCTGCATGGCGGCGCCGGGGCGCGGATGACAGCTTCGCACCAGGGCCAGTGCGATATCGAGTTCCTCGCTGCTGCAGTGCATCTGGCGCTGCAGTTGCGCGAACTCCTGGCTCGCGACCAGTTCCAGGTGCCGATGCGCGAGCAAACGGGCAGTCGCGAGGCCGGGCGTTCCCGGGTCGAGCTGTGCGAGCTGCAGTTCGATGCATTCGGCCACCGAGCGCGCGCCGACGCCGGCGGGATCGAACTGCTGGACGATCGCGAGCACGGCCTCGACCGCCGCCACGTCCGCCGGTATCTCGGCCGCGACCGTGTCGGCAATCGCCTGGGGCGTTTCGGTCAGGTAGCCGTCGTCGCTGATCGCGTCGATGACCGCGCGACCGATGACGATGGCTTCGGGGCGCAGGTGTGCGAGTTCGAGCTGCCAGGCGAGGTGATCGCGCAGCGTATGACCGGACTCGTCCTCGAGTTCGAGCTCGACGTCACCGGAGTGCGTCCACGGCATTTCCGATTCGCCCGCGGTCGGCTCGTTCCACTCATCCCCGATCTCGACCACGGACCCGGCCTCGTCCGGTTCGCCGTCAACGTCATCGCGCGCGTTCTGTTCGGCGTCGACCAGTTCCTCGAAGGACGCGGTCCCGTCCGCTTCTTCGACGGATTCGAGCAGGACATTGGTTTCGAGCGCCTGCTGCACCTGCGCCTGCAGCTCGATGGTCGGCAATTGCAGCAGCCGGATGGCCTGCTGCAGCTGCGGCGTCATCGTCAGCTGCTGGCCGATCCGTAACTGCAGGCTCGGTTTCATCATGCGGGGGCGGCGGCCTCACGATCAGAGCCGGAAATCCTGCCCCAAGTAGACCTTGCGCACCTCGGGATTGGCAAGGATCTCGTCGGCAGTTCCCGAGGCGAGGACCGTGCCCTGGTTGACGATGTAAGCGCGACCGCAAATCCCCAATGTTTCCCGGACGTTATGGTCGGTGATCAGCACGCCGATGCCGCGCTCGGCGAGGTGCCGGGCAATGCGCTGGATGTCGTGCACCGACAGCGGATCTACACCGGCAAACGGCTCGTCCAGCAGGATGAAGGCCGGGTCCGCCGCGAGCGCGCGCGCGATCTCGACCCGCCGCCGTTCGCCACCCGACAGACTCATGCCGAGATGGTCGCGCAGGTGCGACACATGCAGTTCCTCGAGTAGCCGCTCCAGCGATTCCTCGCGTGCAGCCTCGTCGAGACCGCGACGGGTCTCGAGGATCGCCATGACGTTGTCGGCGACCGTCATGCGCCGGAACACCGAGGCTTCCTGCGGCAGGTAACCGAGCCCGCGCCGCGCGCGCGCGTGCATCGGCAGCTCGGTGATGTCCTCGCCATTGAGTTCGATGCGGCCGCCATCGGCCGGCACCAGGCCGACAATCATGTAAAAAGCGGTGGTCTTGCCGGCGCCATTCGGGCCGAGCAGACCGACGACCTCGCCGCTCTCGATCGAGAGCGACAATGACGACACCACTTTACGCTTGCGATAACTCTTTTCGAGTCCGATCGCCGACAACAGGCTCATGGGGCGGGCTCCGGCGCTTCCGGGGCCGGTTCGTTCGGATTGATCGTGATCACGACCTGCTGGCGTGAGACCACGCGCTGGCTGGTGGTGCTGTAGACGAGGGTCGCGCCGGTGATCTCGGTGCGTCCGTCGGAAAGCCAGGCATCGCCTGCGAGCTCCACCGCCCCGCGGCCGAGGTCGTAGTCGATGCGATTCGCGCGGCCCTGCGCGAGCTCATCCTCACGGCGCTGCTCGAAGGTCGCCGGGCCGCCAGTCACGGTCGCGCTCTGGATCTCCCCCCTGGCGAAGCGCACATTGGCCGTGTCGCTCGCGAGCGCGGCTTCCGGCATCGAGATCCGGACCGTGCCGCTGAATTCCCAGCGGCTGTCCTCGAAGTCGAGCCCGCTCGCGACCGCGCGTTCCGCGGTGATCCGGATCTCCCCCTGCGAGATCGTGATGCCGTCGAATGCGAGCACGCCTTTCTGGTAGTCGAAATCCGACGATCGCGCCTCGACCTTGATGGGGAGCTGGCTGCGTTCCGCCTCCTGCGCCGCAACGGTCGTCGCGGCGAACAGCATCGCGCACGCGAGTTTATGGAGTGAAGAGGCCATTGACGCCGGATTCCAGTCGCAGATTCCCCTTGCGGAGATCGGCATGCATACCCTCGGCGTGCATGCGGTGCGCGCCGAAGGCGAGTTCCACTTCGCTGTTCGTCTGTGCGGTTTCAGCCTCGGTATCGAGCTGCAGGCGCGCCGTGCGCAGTTCGGCGCGCTGTGCGCCGTCGCCAGGAGTGCCATTCAACCGCACGTCGCCTTCGAACTCGACTACGCGGCCGCCGGGCGGGACCCGCCCCTCCGCGGCCGTCAGATGCCAGAGCCTTCCGGTCGGCGCGTGATAGTCCACGCTCACGTTCGCCAGCCGCACGATGCCAT
>JALYJS010000498.1 GCA_030799345.1 Pseudomonadota bacterium
GCGAGGTGCCGCTTCACGAGCCGGGTCTCGATGAGCTGATCAAGCGCAATCGCAGCAAGGGCCGGCTGAGTTTCACCACCGACGTGCCATCCGCCGTTGCGCATGGCCTGTTCCAGATGATCGCCGTCGGTACGCCGCCGGACGACGACGGTTCTGCGGACCTGCGCAGTGTCGTCGCCGTGGCGCGTTCGATCGGCCAGCACATCGGCGAATACAAGATCGTGATGACCAAGTCGACGGTACCGGTCGGCACGTCGGATACCGTCAAGTCAACGATTGCTGCAACACTCGCGGCACGCGGCGCGGTCGTCGAGTTCGACGTCGTATCGAATCCCGAATTCCTGAAAGAGGGCGATGCGATCGCGGATTTCATGAAGCCCGACCGGGTCGTGGTCGGTACCGACAATCCGCGCACCGCGGAGCTGCTCAAGACGCTGTATGCCCCGTTCACGCGCAACCACCAGCGCATGATCGTCATGGACCTGCGCTCCGCCGAGCTCACCAAGTACGCTGCGAACGCCATGCTGGCGACCAAGATCAGTTTCATGAACGAGCTTGCCAACATCGCCGAACGTCTCGGCGCCGACATCGAGAAAGTCCGCACCGGCATCGGCTCGGATCCGCGCATCGGCTATTCCTTCATCTATCCGGGCGCCGGATACGGCGGCTCCTGCTTCCCGAAAGACGTCAAGGCGCTCGAACGGTCGGCGCGCGGCGCCGGCCACGATGCCAGCCTGCTGAGTGCGGTGGAGGCGGTCAACGAACGCCAGAAGCGCGTACTGTTCGACAAGATCTCCCGGTACTTCAAGGGCGATCTCAAGGGACGCACCATCGCGGTCTGGGGGCTTGCATTCAAGCCGAATACCGACGATCTGCGCGAAGCGCCGAGCCGCACGCTGATGGAGGCGCTGTGGGCCGCGGGCGCGAAGGTCAGGGCCTACGATCCGGTGGCGGCGAACGAGGCGCGGCGCATCTACGGTGCGCGCGCGGACCTCGAGCTGTGCGCGGACGGCCCGTCGGCGCTGCAGGGTGCCGATGCGCTGGCCATCTGCACGGAATGGCAGGAGTTCCGGAGCCCGGACTTCGCCGGATTCAAGACCGCACTGAAGCAGCCGGTTATATTCGACGGCCGCAATCTCTATGACCCGACGCTGATGTCGCAGCTGGGAATTCGTTATTTTGCAATCGGCCGGGGCGAATCCCAGCCGGTTGAGAAGCAGGGAGCCTGAATGGACGCGATGGTGCACCGCATGACCCAGCTCGAACGCCTCGAGGCGGAGAGCATCTTCATCATCCGCGAGGTAGCGGCCGAGTTCGCCAACCCGGTCATGCTCTACTCGATCGGCAAGGACAGCTCGGTGCTGCTGCATCTCGCGCGCAAGGCTTTCTTTCCGGGCCGCCTGCCGTTTCCGCTGATGCACATCGACACGACCTGGAAATTCCGGGAGATGATCGAGTTCCGGGACAACATCGCGCGCGAGTACGGATTCAAGCTGATCGTGCACACCAACCAGGAGGGTGTGGCTGCGGGCGTCAAGCCGTTCTCCCACGGCTCGAAGTACACCGACATCATGAAGACGGAGGCGCTTAAGGCGGCGCTGTCGATGCACCGTTTCGATGCCGCTTTCGGTGGCGCGCGCCGTGACGAGGAGAAGTCGCGTGCAAAAGAACGCGTGTTCTCGTTCCGCGATTCGCACCATCGCTGGGACCCGAAGAACCAGCGCCCGGAGCTGTGGAATCTGTTCAACGGCCGCATTCGCCAGGGCGAAAGCATCCGCGTATTCCCGCTCTCCAACTGGACCGAACTCGACATCTGGCTGTACATCCACGTGGAGAACATCCCGGTGGTGCCGCTGTATTTCGCGAAGCCGCGCCCGATCGTGGACCGCGACGGCATGCTGATCATGGTGGACGACGACCGCCTGCCGCTCAAGGACGGCGAGACGCCGCGCATGGAGACCGTGCGGTTCCGCAGCCTCGGCTGCTACCCGCTGTCCGGCGCCGTGCGCTCGGAGTCGGCGGACCTGACCAGCGTGATCGAAGAGATGTTGATCACGCGGACGTCGGAGCGCCAGACCCGGGCGATCGACTTCGACCAGGCGGCGGCAATGGAAATGCGCAAGCGCGAAGGATACTTCTGATGGCCGCCGTAAAACTTGCTGATTTCCTGATGCGGCACGAGGCCAAGGAGCTGCTGCGCTTCATCACTTGCGGCAGCGTGGACGACGGCAAGAGCACGCTGATCGGCCGGCTGCTGCACGATTCGCTGCAGATCCTCGAGGACCAGCTCGTCACCATCACTTCCGACAGCCGCAAGTGGGGTACCACCGGCACGGAGGTGGACCTTGCGTTGCTCGTGGACGGCCTGCAGGCCGAGCGCGAGCAGGGCATCACGATCGACGTGGCGTACCGGTACTTCGACACCGACCGGCGCAAATATATCATCGCGGACTGCCCCGGCCATGAGCAGTACACGCGCAACATGGCAACCGGCGCCTCGACCGCCGACGTCGCCGTAATCCTCATCGATGCCGCGCGCGGCGTGCAGGTGCAGACGCGCCGGCATGCCTACATCGTGTCGCTGCTGGGCATCCGCCGCATCATCGTCGCGGTCAACAAGATGGACCTGATCGATTTCGATGAGGCGAAATTCCAGAAGATCGTGGGCGACTGCCGGGCGATCCCGGGTATCCGCGACGCGGACGCCGTGATCGTGCCGGTCTCGGCGCTCAAGGGCGACAACGTCGTCAAGCGCGGCGACAGCATGTCCTGGTACCAGGGCCCCACCATCCTCGAGCATCTCGACACCATCGACATCAGCCGCACCGATCGCGGCGAGCATCTGCGCCTGCCGGTGCAGTACGTGAACCGGCCGGATGCATCATTCCGCGGCTACGCGGGCACCATCGCGGCAGGCGAACTCGCGGTCGGCGATTCGATCATGGCCGTGCCCTCGCGGCGGCTCAGCAAGGTCCGGGAAATCATCACCTTCGACGGCAAGCTCACGCGCGCGCATGCGGGCCAGGCGGTCACTGTGACGCTCGAGGATGAGATCGACATCAGCCGTGGCGACGTGCTGGTGCATCCGGATCGCTCACCGTCCGTGGGGCGCATCTTCGATGCGCACGTGATCTGGATGAGCGATGCGCCGCTGCTTCCCGGCAAGCAATACGAGTTCAAGCTATCGCAGCGTTACCTGCGCGGCACGATCGAAGCGATTCATCACCGCGTGGACGTCAACGACCTTTCCGAGCATCCCGCCGCGGAGCTGCGCCTCAACGAGGTGGGTCTGTGCCGCATCGTGCTCGCGGAAGAGACTGCCTTCGACGCCTATGCCAC
>JALYJS010000175.1 GCA_030799345.1 Pseudomonadota bacterium
CGGGTATGGGCGGGCGCAAGATCCGCTCGATTGACGAACTGCCGTCCGACACGGTGCTGATCGGTTACATCCGCGAGGCGGTTGCCCTCAACGAGCAAGGCGTCAAGGTTCCACGGCCGACCGGGAAGAAGCAGCCGCCGAAGACACCGCCGTACCTGGCCGCGGCTTTAAAGAAGAACGCAAAGGCGCGCAGGACATTCGAGAATTTTTCGCCATCGCAGAAGCGCGACTACGTCGTATGGTTGGCTGAGGCGAAGCAGGAAGCCACGCGCGAGCGACGGCTAGCGACCGCGATCGAGTGGATGGCAGAAGGGAAGTCGCGGAACTGGAAGTACCAGAATTGCTGAGCCGATGACCCACAGACTCCAGGAATCCGCGGACTCCGTCGTGCTTGCGCCTGCAGGCCCGGCTGCGGCCAGCGTGATCTGGCTGCATGGCCTCGGCGCCGATGGTCACGATTTCGTGCCGATCGTGCCGGAGCTGAAGCTGCCGGCCGAACCCGGCGTGCGGTTCGTGTTTCCACATGCGCCGGTCCGGCCGGTTACGCTCAACAACGGAATGCGCATGCGCGCCTGGTACGACATCAGGACGCTGACCGCGGAGGGCCGCGCCGACGAGACGGGCCTGCGCGAGTCGGGGGCGCGTCTCGCCGATTACATCGCGAAGGAACAGGCTGCGGGCATCGATGCATCGCGCATCGTAGTCGCGGGCTTCTCCCAGGGAGGAGCGGTTGCCCTGCATGCGGGGCTGCGCTACGCGGAGCCGCTTGCGGGGATCCTCGCGCTATCGAGCTACCTGCCGCTGGCGTCGACGCTCGCGACGGAACGAAGCCCGGAAAACCAGGAGACACCCATCCTGATGTGCCACGGCCTTTATGACCCCGTGCTGCCGCACGGGCTCGGCGTCATAGCCCGCGACGCATTGCTCGTCCTCGGCTACACGGTCGAGTGGAAGGAATACCCGATGCAGCACCAGGTCTGCCTGCCGGAAATCGAGGCGATCGGGGCCTGGTTGCGGGCCCGGCTTGGCGCGGCAGCGGCGCGCTGATGGTGCCGGGTCGTACTTTCGTAGTCTAGGTTTTCTGAACCGCCCGCGGATAACGGTGCATCAGGTGTCGCAAAGAGCCTTCGGTCCGTTCCAATAGCCGCGCAATCGCAGAGACGGAAGTTACTTCGCGCGAGATCGCTTCGTGTCCGAGCCACGCCCGTGCCGCAACCAAGTTTGGGGACCGGCTGCGCGAGACCATCGAATCGAAACTGACGTCAAACTCCGTTGCACATTCCCTTACCAGCTCCTCCAGCGACGTGCGCGGCTCGGACCGTCGCGGAACGATTCCCATGCGTGTGATGAAGTCGTCATCGCCCAGAACGTCTGCGCGATCAGGATTTGTGGTTAGCGGTCCCTTTCCCCATTCCAGTGGATCGCCACCTCCGAACAACTCGAGATACCTCGCAACCGCTCTCGCGGGATCCGAGGCCAGCATGCTCATGGCGAAGCCGGTTGAAACCCAGGGCCGCGCGACCGAGCCAAGGTACACAAGATGGCTGGACCACGGATAGGCAGCCGGATCGTCGGTCACGCCGGCTTTCACCGGATTGAGATGTATGTATCGAATGAGTGTCAGGAGATAGGAATCGGCCTCGACCAGAACCGCATTGTAGCGTCGTTCAAAGAGATGGCCTGTTGTTTGAATACGTAACTGCACCGTGCGTGCGTAGCGACTGGCGATCTGAAGGATGATCTTTCCCAAAGGCGCGTCTGCGACCTGAATCAGCAGATGGATATGATTGGTCATCCAGCAGTAGGCATGGACGCGTGCGCCAAGGCGTATGCAGGCCTGGGAGACACACTCATCCAGCAGGTCGCGATCAGCGGCACGAAAGAAGACTGGTTGCCGATGATTGCCCCGAAGCGTCACGTGGTAAAAGCCGCCTGGAACATGAAGGCGAGGGCGGCGAGGCATCGGCCAGGGCCTTGAAGTGGCTGCTATAAGTCGGAATCGTAATCCGTCTCGGCACGTCGTTTGTCCGCCAAAAGTGTCCTGATCGGATCAAAAAGCCCTAAACTACGAAAGTACGACCCGGCACCGTAAGGGGAGATTGCAATGATCTGGATTGTCCTGGGCATCATCGTCCTGCTGGTGCTGTTCGTGGTCGGCATCTACAACGGGCTGGTCACGGCACGGAACGCCTATAAGAATGCGTTCGCGCAGATCGACGTGCAGCTCACCCGGCGCCACGACCTGATTCCGAACCTGGTCGAGGTCGCCAAGGGCTATCTCGCGCACGAGCGCAACACACTCGAGGCGGTGATCACGGCGCGCAATGCCGCAGTGAGCGGCCTGAAGGCCGCCGCCGCGAATCCCGGCGATCCCGCCGCCGTCCAGAATCTCGCCACCACCGAGAATGCGCTCTCCGGTGCACTCGGGCGCCTGTTTGCGCTCGCCGAGGCCTACCCGGACCTGAAAGCGAACCGCAACATGATGCAGCTCTCCGAGGAGCTGACGACCACCGAGAACAAGGTCGCGTTCGCCCGCCAGGCGTTCAACGATGCGGTCATGAGCTACAACAACCGCCGCGAGGTGTTCCCGAACAGCATCGTGGCCGGCATGTTCGCCTTCGCGCCGGCGGAACTCCTGGAGATCGAGTCGCCGCAAAAGCGCGAAGTGCCGAAGGTCGCCTTCACCTGAGCCGCGCGACGGGCTGAGCCGGCATGGATTTCTTCGCACGACAGGCCGAAACCCGGCGGCTGTCGCGCTGGATGGTGTTTCTGTTCATCCTCGCGGTCGTCCTGATCATCATCGCGATCGACATCGTGGTCATCGTCGCGGTGGCCATCCTGACTGCCGAAGATGGCGGAACGCTTTTCACGGAAGGCGTGACGTTCGAACGGTATCCGCTCGTGATCCTGGTGACCTCGATCATCGTCATCGGCACGATCGGCATTGCGAGCCTGGTGCGGACGGTCTCGCTGTCCGCGGGCGGCGGCGCGGTTGCGGAAAAGCTCGGCGGCACGCGCGTGACGGCGGATGCCACCGATCCGCTGCGCCGTCGGCTGATGAACGTGGTCGAGGAAATCGCCATCGCTTCCGGCGTGCCGGTGCCGCAGGTCTACGTGCTCGAGCGTGAGGCGGGCATCAACGCCTTCGCCGCGGGCCACAATCCGGCGAACGCGGCCGTCGCCGTGACGCGCGGCGCGCTCGTCAATTTGAATCGCGACGAACTTCAGGGTGTCATCGCGCACGAGTTCAGCCACGTCCTGAATGGGGACATGCGCTTGAGCACGCGGCTGATCGGCCTGCTGTTCGGCCTGACGGTCATCGCGATGGTCGCCCGCCTCGTGCTGCGGCACTCGCCGCGAGGCGGCGGTGGCCGCAAAGGCGGGGGCGGGATAGTCGTCGTCATGCTGGCGGCATTCGTCGTGCTGATCCTCGGCTGGATCGGCCTGTTCTTCGGACGGCTGATCCAGGCCGCGGTGTCGCGCAAGCGCGAGTCGCTGGCGGACGCGTCGGCGATCCAGTTCACGCGCGATCCGCAGGGGCTGCGCGGCGCACTGGTCAAGATCGGGGCGCTTGGCGTCGGTTCGCGTTTCGTGGACGCCGATGCGGAGGAGGTCGCACACCTGCTTTTTGCGTCCGGCGTCACCCGCGCCTTCGCGACCCACCCGCCACTGGTGGAGCGTATCCGCGCGATCGACCCGCGGTTCCAGCCGCAGGAATTCGAGGCGATGCGCCTGCGCATGAACGAGGAGCGCGCGTCGGCCGAGGCGGAAGCCGTCCGCGACAAGCCGAAGCCGGCCGAACGGCTGGGTGGCTTGCTGGAGGGTTCGATCGTGCTGTCGCCGGCCATCGTCGCGGCGCTGGTCGCGAATCCCGGGACGGAACAGGTTGCGCAGGCGGCGCAGATGCTGGCATCGCTGCCGCTGGATTTCCGGCGCCACGCGGTCCAGCCGGAAAAAGCCGCCGCGCTCTTCATCGCCCTCGCGCTCGACCAGACGCCGCAGGTGCGCGACCGCCAGCTTGCGTTCGTGCTCGCGCAGCAGGGCGGCGGTTTCCACGACGAGATGAAGGAAGTGCTGCCGTACGTGGACGCCCTGACCGCCGTGCAGCGCATGCCGGCGCTCCTGCAGGTTTTCGCATCGCTCCGCCAGCTCGCACGCACGGAACGCATCGCGCTCTTGAAGTGCATCAATGGGCTGCTGGCGCGTGAAGGCCGGGTTTCGGCCTTTGCCTATGCACTGCGCAAGCTCGCGCAGGTGCAGCTGCAGGACGAGCTCGATCCGCGCCGGCGCATTACCGGCTCGCTGACACTGCAGGGGGCGCGCAACGAACTGCAAGTGCTGTTCTCGGCGCTCGCCTCGCATGGCAGTGAGGACGAGGTTGAAGCACGCCGCGCCTACGAAGCGGGCATGGGCGAGCTGTTGCCGCAGGTTCGCCCGCCATTCATGCGTCTCGGCCACTGGCCGCCGCGGCTCGACCAGGCACTGACACGCCTGGACGCGCTCCACCCGGCGGGGAAAGAGATGCTCGTCAAGGCGATGGTGCGCACGGTTTCGCACGACCTGCGCATGACAGTTGCCGAATCCGAGCTGTTACGTGCGATCTGCGCCACGCTGCACTGCCCGTTGCCGCCGCTATACCACGCGGTCGCGGCGTAACAGGGCGCGGTTCACTTCCAGAGTCCTAGCACGAGGCCGATCACGGTGAATTGCACCGTGTGGTAGCCGCCGTTCACGAGAAACAGCGTGAAGCTCTTGTGCTCGAACAGGTAGTTGATGCCGAAGCTCGCGGCGACCCAGCACAGGCCGGCTATGAATCCGTAGAACGTTGCCTCGCCGACCGGCAGGTCGGGGCCCAGGAACATGGCAAACGTATATGACGCGACCAGTGACAGCAGGAATGCGCCGCCGAATATCTTGCCCGGATGCCCTTTCCGCAGCTCGTCGTCGGTCAGACCCGAGGCTCGCTGCCAGGCCTTCAGGAACATCACCTTCGAATAC
>JALYJS010000513.1 GCA_030799345.1 Pseudomonadota bacterium
GGCGCGGATGGCGCGAGCCAGCCGCGCGCGCTCTGCGGGCTCCAGTGCCTTGGAATCCGCGAGGCCCGCAATGCGCCGTCCCGGTCCGAGGATGACCGCGGCCGCGACGACCGGCCCGGCCAGCGGGCCGCGTCCCGCCTCATCCACGCCCGCTGTCAGTTCGTAGCGCGTGCGCCGCCGATGCATCGTGGTCATCACGCCCGGCCCCGCGCCAGCGCCAGGATCGCGGCAGCCGCGCTCGCGCTCGCGTCCTGCTGCAGTTGCCGGTGAATCGCGGTGAAGAGCGTCTGCAGCTCGCCCACCGCATCGGGGTCGTCGAGCCAGCGCACGATCTCGCGGCCGAGCCGCTCCGGCGTCACCTCTCCCTGCGCGAGTTCCGGCACGACCTGCCGGCCCGCCAGCAGATTGGGCTGCGCGAAAAATTCCGACTTCAGCAAGCCCAGGCCGCGCAGCGCAAAGGCGGTCAGCGCGCCCAGCCGATAGGCGACGACCATCGGCCGCTTGCACAGCAGGGTTTCCAGGGTCGCCGTACCCGAGGCGACCAGGGCGACGTTCGCGGCGGTCAGTGCCGTTCGCGCGCGCCCGTCCAGTAGTTGCACCGGAATGCCGGCGGCCTGTTGCCCGAGTGCCTGCTCGAAGAGCGCACGTGTGGCCGCATCGGCCATTGGCGCGACGAAGCGGAGCCCCGGCCGGCGCCCCGCGAGCCAGGCGATCGCGCCAGCGAAGTCGACAGCGAGTCTCGAAACTTCGCCGACGCGGCTGCCCGGCAGGACCGCAACGACCGGCGCGTCGGCTGGCAGTCCGAGTTCGTTCCGCGCTGCCGCGGCATCCGGTGCCAGCGGCAGCTGATCCGCGAGTGGATGGCCGACGAACACCGCACGCAGTCCGACGTCGTCATAGACCGCACGCTCAAATGGCAGCACGCAGAGCACGAGGTCGAGGAACCGCGCCATTTTCCGCGCGCGCCCACGCCGCCAGGCCCAGACCTGCGGGCTCACGTACTGCACGGTGCGGATGCCGGCAGCATGCAGCGCCGGCGCGAGATTAAGGTTGAACTCTGGCGCGTCGATGCCGACGAACACATCCGGCTTCGCGGCACGCATGCGCTCGCGTACCGCGCGCCGCAGGCGCAGGAGCCGCGGCAGATGATGCAGCACCTCGAACAGACCCATGACGGCGAGCTGATGCGACGCGGCCCAGGCCTCGCAGCCTTCCGCCTGCATGGCGGGGCCCGCCACGCCGACGAAACGTGTGCCGGGCTCAGTGCTGCGGATCGAGCGGATCAGTGCCGCGCCCAGGTTGTCGCCGGAAGATTCGCCGGCGACCAGTCCGATCGTCAGCGGTCGGTCGGGGCGCATCAGCGGATGATGCTGCGTTCGCTGCTCGAAAGGAAATCCGCAAAGGGCGCGAGCTCGGGCTGGCTCGCCGACAGCGCCTTCAGTTGCGCAGCTGCTTCGGCGAGTTTCAGGCCCGACCGGTACAGCAACCGGTAAGCGTTCTTGATATTGGCGATCTGCGTGGCGTCGAAACCGCGCCGCTTCAGCCCCTCGCTGTTGATGCCCTTGGGCTCGGCCGGGCTACCCGCGACCAGCAGGTAGGGCGGCACGTCGCGGGTCACCGCGGCATTGTTCGCGAGGAACGCGTGTGCGCCGATCTTGCAGAACTGGTGGATGGCGGCATAGCCGGAAAGGATGACCCAGTCGCCGAGCTGCACGTGTCCGGCCAATGCCGTGCAGTTCGACAGTATGCAATGGCTGCCGACGATGCAGTCGTGGCCGACGTGTGAATACGCCATGAACAGGCAGTCGTCGGCGATCCGCGTGACGCTGCGGCCGCCGATCGTGCCGCGGTTGATCGAGCAGAATTCACGGAAGACATTGCGCTCGCCGACTTCGAGCCGGGTCGGCTCGCCGGCGTACTTCTTGTCCTGCGGCGCGTCGCCGATCGAGGCGAACTGGAAAACCTTGTTCCCGCGACCGAGCGTGGTCGGACCGTTGATGACAGCGTGCGGCCCGATCCAGGTCCCCGCGCCGATCTTTACGCCCGCGCCGATGATCGAATAGGCGCCGATCTCGACGTCATCGCCGATGTCGGCGTCGGGTGCGATGATCGCGCGCGCATCGATCAAGGCTTCACCTCCGGGGCGACCATCATCTTTGCCGCGGCCACTTCCTTGCCGTCGACCTCCGCGACTGTGCCAAATCTCCAGATACCGCGGATAGCGCGCTCGAGCGTGGCCTTGAGCACCAGCTGGTCGCCTGGCACGACCGGCCGCCGGAAGCGCGCGTCGTCAATGCCGACGAAGTAGAAGAGCGACTTGTCGTCCGGCACCACGCCCGCTGTCCTGAATGCGAGTATGCCGGCGGCCTGTGCCAGCGCCTCCAGGATCATGACGCCCGGCATCACCGGGCGGCCGGGAAAATGTCCGCCGAAAAATGGTTCGTTGACCGTGACGTTCTTGATCGCGTGGATGCGTTCGCCCGGGATGCACTCGATGACGCGATCGACGAGCAGGAACGGGTAGCGGTGCGGCAGCTGCGCGAGCACGGCCTGAATGTCCATCGGAAAACCTTCGGTCATCAGTCCAACCCCTGCCCTTCGTCGTCCGGTGGCGAACTGCTCCTGCGGCGTCGCGCGTCGAGACGATGCAACTGCGCGACCGCGCGGCGCCATTCGGCCGCCGCGATCGCCGGCATCCCCGACGAGTACGTGCCCGGACCCGGCAACGAGTGCGACACCAGCGAGTAGCCCGTGACGATCACGTCGTCGCCGATCTCGAGATGACCGGCGATGCCGACCGCACCGCCGATCATGCAGCGGCTGCCGATGACCGTGCTCCCCGAAATGCCCGCACACCCGGCAATGACCGTATGCGCTCCGATGCGGCAGTTATGGCCGACCTGCACCTGGTTGTCCAGCTTGACTCCGTCGCCGATGACCGTGTCCTCGATCGTGCCGCGGTCGATGGTCGTGTTGGCGCCGACCTCGACGTCATTGCCAAGCCGCACGCCGCCGAGCTGTGGCACCTTGACGAAGCCGTCCGCGTCGGGCGCGAAACCGAAGCCGTCCGCGCCGACAACGGCGCCCGGCTTGATCAGGCAGCGCGCGCCGACCTCCACGCAACTGCAGATCGTCACGCCGGATTGCAGCCGGCAGTCGTCACCGAGCGATGCGCCGTCCTCGATCATGCAATTCGGGCCGATGGAACAGCGCTCGCCCAGCACGACGCCTGCGCCGATCACACAGTTCGGTCCGATGAACACGCTCGATGGAACAGTCGCCGATGCCGCGACGGTCGCGCTCGGCGCAATGCCCGGGCGGACCGCGACCGGCGGGTGCATCAGGCTCGCGATGCGCGCATAACTGGCGTAGGGCCGCGCGCTGATCAGCGCGGCGACCGGGCACTCCGCGACCATCTCGCGTGACAGCACCACTGCGCTCGCACGGGTTGCGGCAAGCTGGCGCCGGTACTTGGCGCCGGTGCAGAAAGTAAGCGTGCCCGGCGTTGCCGACGCGAGCGCCGCAACGCCGTGCACCGACTGGCCGGGATCGCCGGCGAGTTCGAGTCCGAATCGGACCGCAATCTCGCCGAGCGTGATTGCCATCGCGCCCCCTGGCGGTCGGCCCGCCGGTCAGGTCCCCGGCGGTGTTGCCGGCGCGGCGGCAGCCGGGGCCTTCGCCTTCAGCGCAGCGACGACCTGCGGGGTGATATCCATCGCCTCGGCCGCGTACAACACGCCTTCGCTGACGACGAGCTCGTAGCCGTTGGCCTTGGCATAGGCCTGCACTTCCATCAGCAACGCGCGCTGCATCCGGCCGACTTCCTCGTTGCGGCGCATGTTCAGGTCTTCCTGAAGCTCGTTGAACCGGCGGGTGACGCTTAACTCCAGATCGCGCACTTCGCGTTCGTTGCGGACGCGGTCCGCCTCGGACATCACGGCCGCCTCACGCTTCAGCTTGTCGCGTTTTTCTTCCAGCGACTTCTGCTGCGCCGCCACGTCGCGCTGGCGCGGCAGGAACTCGCCTTCCAGCGCTGCCTGCGCGGACTTGGCCTGCGGCGACTCCTCGAGCAGACGCCCGAAGTTGATGTATCCGATCTTGGTGTCGGCGGCCTGCGCGAGCGGCGCGGCCATGATGGCGGCGCCGAGCAACAGCGCGCCGATTGCGGAATGCCTGGTCATGTGTGTCATCTAGCCTCGAATGTCAGAATGCGGAACCGATCGTGAACTGGAAGCCTTCGGTTTCGTCCTTATAGCGGACGCCGTCTCCCTTGAAGTCATTCAGCGGGATCGCGTAGCTGAAGCGGAATACTCCCAGCGGCGCGAGCCACTGGACTGCGACCCCCGCGGACTGCTTCAGTTCATTGTAATCGAACTCATAGTCGACCGGCGTGACCCCGTCAATGCCGACGAAGCGGATGCCGGCGCCCTGCGAGAATACATTGCCGATGTCAAAGAACGCGCTCATGCGCGTGCTGGCGCGCCATTTTTCGGGGACCGGGAACAGGAGCTCCGCGCGCCCGATGACTTTCAGGTTGCCGCCGTACGGATTGCCGAATCCGTCCTTGGGCCCGAGCCGGCTCTCGCTGTAGCCGCGCACCGAATCCGGACCGCCGGCGAAGAACTGCCGGTACGGCGGCAGCGCGGAGGTCTCGTCGCCGAGCGCGTCGCCAAAGGCGATCTCCGCCGTGAGCGCGGCGGTCCATTGCCGCCAGATCGGGAACAGCTGCAGGAAATCGTAATTGAATACGTAGTACTCGACCTCGCTGCCCGGCGCCGTCACCGCGAGACTGAGCGAATGGCGCTTGCCGCGATCCGCGAAGATCGCGCGATTGCGTGAATCGTAGTACCAGCCGCCCACCATTTCGAAGGTATCGAACTTCGAGCCGAACAGCGTGGTAATCAGGATGTCCGGCTCCGTGCCCGGGTCGGGCCCGTCGGCAATCTCGCGTTCGATTATCCGTGTGTAGGGGTTGCCGTTGTTCCGCACCCAGGAAACCGCTTCCGGGGCGCTGCCCTGCGGATTGACGATCAGGTCCGACCGCTGAGCGACCACGCCAAAACGAACGCCCTGGAATTCCGTGATCGGATAGCCGAACTCCAGCGTGCTCGACATCGTTTGCGTCGAGAAATCCGACGCGGCCGAAACGTACTGCGTGATGTCGCGGAACTGGAAGCCGAGCGTGCGCGACAATCCGTCGGAAGTGAGGTACGGCTCCGTGTGCGAGAGGCTGTACGACTGCGAATAGCGCCCGGACAGCAGTTCGAGCGCGACGCGCTCGCCGGACCCCATGAAATTCGAATGCACGAAACTGCCGTTCAGGATGAACGACTGCGACTCCGAGTAACCGATACCGCCGCTGAACTGACCCGGCAGTCCTTCCTTGATGTCGAAATCGACGTCCACCAGGTCCGGCGTTCCGGGCACCGGCGTCGTCTCGAACTCCACTTTCTCGATGTACGGCAGCCGCTGCAGGCGTTCCTTGGAACGTTCCAGCAGCGAGTTCGACAGGTAGGAGCCTTCCAGCTGCCGCATTTCGCGGCGCAGCACTTCGTCATCGATCGCCGTCGTGTTGACGAAGTTGATGCGGCGCACGTAGGCCCGGTTGCCCGGATCGACGAAGAACGTGAGGTCGACGGTCTTCTCCGCCTCGTTCGCCGTGGGCACCGGATCGATCTTGGCAAATGCATATCCCTCGACGCCCAGCCGCAGCGCCAGCAGTTCCTGTGTCTGCGTGATCAGCTTGCGCGAATACACCTGGTCCGGCTTGACCAGCAGCATCCGCTTCAGTTCGGATTCGGGAACCTTCATGGTGCCGGCGATCTTGACCTCGCCGACCTTGTAGACGTCGCCTTCGCTCAGGTTCATCGTGATGAAGATGTCGTCTTTCTCGGGCGCGATCGCGACCTGGGTCGATTCGACGTCGAAATTCGCATAGCCGCGATCCTGGTAGTAGGACTGCAGCGTTTCGATATCGCCCTGCAGCGATTCGCGCGAATAGCGGTCATCCTGACGGTACCAGGACAGCCAGTTCGGCGTACGCAGCGCGAAGGCATCCAGCAGTTCATCGTCGTCGAAGGCCGCGTTCCCGACCAGGTTGATCTGGCGGATGCGGGCGCGCTTGCCCTCGTCCACCTCGATCTTGATGCGCACCTTGTTGCCCGGCACGTCCTCCACCTTCGGATCGATGCGCACCCCGTACTTGCCCCGGCTGAAATACTGGTCGGTCATGTAGCTCTGTACTTCATCGAGCACCGACCGGTCGAAGGTCTTGCCGGTCGCGAGCCCCACGGAACGCAGCGACTGCTGCAGATCCTCCGTCTTGATGTCCTTGTTGCCGGTGATCTCGAAACTTTCGATCGACGGACGCTCGAGTACCGCGATCACCAGCGTCGCGCCGTCACGCCGCATTTCGATGTCGTTGAAGAACCCGGTTGCGAACAGCGCGCGCACGGCTTCCTGCACGCGGCGCTGGTCCAGCCGGTCGCCGATGTTGACCGGCAGGTAGTTGTACACCGTGCCTTCGGAAATGCGCTGCAATCCCTCGACGCGGATGTCTCCGACGACGAAGTCTTCCGTTCCCTGCCCCTGCGCGACTGCGGCGCAGGCCAGCAGGATGCCGCCGATCAGCGTTCGAAGCATGTGCCCTTGAATCCCCTGCGCCTTCAGCCGAAGAGCCGCGTGATGTCGTTGTAGAAAGCAAAACCCATCAGTAGCGCCAGCATCGCGATGCCCACCTTCTGCCCGAGCACCTGTGCTTCCATGGACAGCGGCGCGCCCTTCGCCATCTCGACCAGCTGGTACGCAATCTGGCCGCCGTCCAGCACCGGAACCGGCAGCAGATTCAGCACCGCGAGCGAGATCGAAACGAGCGCCAGGAAGCCGAGATAATAAGTGAACCCCTCGGTCGCCGTCAGTCCCGCGTATTGCGCGATGTTGATCGGTCCCGAGATGTTCTTGGTCGACACGTCGCCCGTCACCATGCGCCACAGGAAACGCACGGTCAGCGAACTCTTCTCCCAGGTCTCGGCGATTGCGGGCGCGATCGCCGCGAACGGGCCGTAACGCTCGATGGTCAGCATGTCGGGCGGAAACGCGACGCCGCCGGACCGTGTGGCACCGAGCCCGATCCGGCCGAGTTCCCGGCCATTCTCGACAAACCGTTCCGGCACCAGCGCGAACTCGAGCGTGCGGCCGTCACGCGTGGCCGTGATGCGCGTCGCCTGCCCTGCGCGCTGCTGGATCATGGCGATGAAGCGCGAGAAATCGTCGATCGCGACGCCGTCGACCGCGTCCACGCGGTCACCGATGCGCAGCCCCGCCAGCGCCGCGGGCATGCCGGCAGTCAATTCGCCGACCACGACCGGTTGCGGCGGATACCAGAAGGAAAAGCCCAGCCCCGGCAGCAGCGTGCCCGGTTCGGTCAGGCCGCGCCGCTCGTCCGCGGGCACGATGATCTCGATCTTCCGCCGCCCGCCGCGCTCGCCCTGCACTTCCAGCGGCACACGGCCGTCGGCAACCAGACGGTCGAGGACGCCGAGCACCATGGCCTGGCGCGTACCGGTCGAGTCTTCGCCGACGCGGAGCACCAGGTCACCCGGCCGGAGATCCGCGGCGGCAGCTAGCGAACCGGTTGCGATGTCGCCGATGACCGGCTTCAGCCCGGGCACGCCCTGCATGAAGAGCAGCCAGTACGCAAAGATCGCGAACAGGAAATTTGCGCCGGGTCCGGCGAGCAGCACCGCGATGCGCGCGAGCGGCGGACGCCGGTTGAATGCACGGTTGACGTCCTCGGGCGGCACCGGGCCTTCGCGCTC
>JALYJS010000516.1 GCA_030799345.1 Pseudomonadota bacterium
CGTGACCTGTCGCGCGATGACGATCTCCGGCGCGTCACGTGCCGCGAGATTCAGCGTCCGGCCGGGCCGTACGCTCAATCTGGCGACCGGCGACGCGCCGGACATCGTCATCGCGCGACAGGTCACGCCCGGCGGGCATCGCATGCTGGGGGAACGGATGTTCCTTGGGCGTGATTTCCGAGCCGATGAGGATCAGCCAGGCAAGCAGCACGTGGTGCTCCTGACCCATCGGCTCTGGCGCGAGCGCTTCGGCGCGGATCGCGACATCATCGGTCGTGACATTCGCATGGATTCGATCCCGTATACCGTCGTCGGTGTACTTGAACCGGGAAGCTGGGATCGTACGCCGGCCAATATCTGGATTCCGATCTCGTTCACGCCGGCCGAGATCGCCAATCGTCAACTCCACCCCTTGATCGTCGACGGCCGGCTGAAGCCGGGCGTGACCGTGGAACAGGCGCAACAGGAGATGAACACCATTGCGGCTGATCTGGCACGCCAGTTCCCAGACTCCTACGCCGGGCGGACGGTGCGCCTCGTGCCGCTGGATACGGCGATCCTGAACTCGAGCCGCACGATGGTCGCGGGAACGGGGCTCCAGCCGCTCCTGTGGTCGCTGCTGGCGGCAGTCAGCTTCGTCGTGTTGATGGCGTGCGTGAACGTGGCCAACCTGCTCCTCTCACGCGGCGTAACGCGGGAGCGCGAGACCGCCATCCGTGCCGCGCTCGGGGCAACCCGCGGACGTCTCATGCGCCTGGCGCTGATTGAGGGCGTGGTACTCGCCGCGATCGGTGGTGCATTGGGCGTGCTCGCGAGCGTGTGGATTCTCCAGGGCATCCTCGCGATGTTGCCGCCCTTTACCCTGGCGTCTACAGTCGACCCGAAACTGAACCTGCAGGTTTTACTGTTCGCGCTGGGGGCGACGATGTTCGCCGGCGCGCTGAGCGGCTCGGCGCAGGCCTGGCAGGCTGGTCGAACGAATTTCAATGACACGCTGAAACAGGCGGGGCGCGGCGGGACCGGGCACGGACGTCGGCGTCTCCTTCACGCACTCGTCGTCGTGGAGTTCGCCCTCGCCGTCACGTTGCTCGGTGGGGCAGGCCTGACGATTCTGAGCTTCTGGAACCGCACGCAGGTCGATCTGGGCGTGCGCACGGATCAGATCCTGACGTTTGGGTTACCGGTGAACGAAGGGCGCTTCTCCTCCCCCGCTGAGATCGACGTTTTCTACCAGCAGCTCCTCGAGAAGTTCCAGGCCGTTCCTGGCGTCGCGAAGGCCAGCGTCAGCACGGGCCTTCCGCTGCTGGGTTTTGGAATCCCCAGCAAGTTCAGCGTGGTCGGACAGCCCGAGGATAAGCGCTCGTCACGGCCAAGCGTGGGGGTCCAGATGGTGACGCCCGAATACTTCGAGACCTTCGGGATCCGGATGCTGCAAGGCCGTGCGCTGAACGATCGTGATGGCATGAGTGCCCAACGCGTCGCCGTGGTCAACGAGCGATTCGTGAGGCTCTTCCTGAACGGCCAGGATCCTGTGGGCCAGCGTGTCGCGATGGACGAGTCCGGTTCTCGTGTGGAGTGGCATTTCGTGGGAGTCTTCCGCGATGTCAGCAATGTCGAGCAGTTCGGTGAGCCCAAGGCACCACAGATGTACGTCCCATTCGCACAGAGCCCGCGGCCACAGGCCACGGTAGCCGTACGGACGACGACCCGCCCCGAGCTCCTGCGATCGAGCCTTGCGGCGGCTGTGCACGCCGTTGACCCGCAGCTGCCGCTCGTGAGCATCCAAACGATGGAGCAGATCGTGGGAGGGCGCCTGGCGCCCGACCGCTTCAACATCATGCTGTATGGTGGGCTTGCGGCACTCGCCTTGCTATTAGCGACAATTGGCATTTATGGGGTGATGGCCTTCACGGTCGTGCAGCGGACAGCGGAGATCGGGCTTCGCATGGCGCTCGGTGCTGGACACAACCAGGTGCGACTTCAGATCCTGCGAGAGGGCGCGACGCTCGCGACAGTCGGCCTGATCTTGGGCCTGATGGGAGCGTATGTACTCGGTCGCACCATGCAAAGCATGCTCTTCGGCACGGGTGCACTGAATTTGCCGGTAATCCTCGCTACCGGTCTGGTCCTCCTTGGCACAGCTCTCGCGGCCTGCTACGTGCCTGCCCGCCGCGCCAGCGCGGTGGATCCTCTGATCGCGTTGCGCCAGTCATAGCAGGCTGATCAAAGACCCGGCGTGTCAAGGGAGAAGGGAGAAGGCTGTCCCTTTTCCCTTGT
>JALYJS010000022.1 GCA_030799345.1 Pseudomonadota bacterium
CTCATCGGTCGGTCACGCGGGCGCGTCTGGCTACATCGCGGTCATGTCGCTCCTCAGCATTGCGCCCGAGGCCATCAAGCCGACGGCATTGACGCTCAACATCCTCGTGGCCACGATTGCGGCGCTACAGTTCTGGCGAGCAGGGCATTTTTCGTCGCGGCTGTTCTGGCCATTCGCGATCTTGTCGGTGCCCTTCGCGTTCCTTGGCGGTTACCTGAATCTGCCCACGCAGTATTTCAAGATGCTGCTGGGAATTATCCTGATCTATTCAGCGGTGCATCTGGTGCTGCGACCGCCACCGGAACAGGAGCCGCGGCAACCGTCGCTAGGTCAAGCAATCGCATCCGGCAGTTCCATCGGTTTGCTTTCCGGACTAACAGGAACCGGCGGCGGGATATTCCTGACGCCCTTGCTGCTCTTCATGCGGTGGGCGAGGGCGAAGCAGGCGGCGGCTATCTCGGCCCTCTTCATACTGGTCAACTCGGTTGCGGGTCTCGCCGGAAATCTCAGCGGCACGCGTTCCTACCCGACGTTCGCCCTTGTGCTGGTCGCGGCGGCGGGTGTCGGAGGGTTGATCGGTTCCTGGTTCGGCAGCCGGCGCTTCGATCCAGTGGTGATCAAGCGGTTTCTGGCGCTGGTGTTGCTGATCGCCGGGAGTAAACTGATTCTTACTTAAGAGGGACGCACGATGAACGCACTGGCTTCGGAAGTGATCGGTTCGCCACTGTCGTCGCACCGGGCCGAACACGAGCTCCCATTCGTGCCGTATCAGGAAGGGGTCGTTTTTCAGCTTCTCCAGGTCAACACCGAAACCGGACTCTGGGTGATCAGAGTCCGCTTCGAGCCCGGAGTGACGATCCAGCGACACAGGCACACGGGCGAAGTTTTTGCATTCACTGTCAGCGGATCCTGGCGTTATCTCGAATATCCGGATATCAACCTGCCGGGTTCCTACCTGTACGAACCGGCCGGCGCGATACATACGTTGCACGTACCCGCGTCAAACAAGGGAATCACGGACGTGTGGTTTGCGATTCGTGGCGCGAATCTGAATCTGGACGCAAGCGGGAACGTGGAAGCCGTGCTGGATGCGGCTACCGTGCTGGAGATCTATCGTGGCCAATGCAAGGAGACAGGGCTTGCAGTGCCAATTGTCATCGGCAGTTAACGAGGAGGGCGGAACGTGCAACAGTTGCTACATGGGATCAGCGTCGCAGCATTAGTCCTCGCCAGTTCTTTCGCGTTGGCGGACCCAGCCGCTCAAGAGCCGGCACGCGCATTCTCAATCAATGATGCCGAGCTCAACTGGGGGCCGTGCCCAGACTTCATCCCGAAGGGATGTGAGATCGCGGTCCTGCACGGAGACCCTGGAAAGAACAATGCCGATATATTCTTCAAGGTACCGGCGAATTTTAAAGTTCCCCATCACTGGCATACCTCCGCGGAGCGTATGGTCCTGGTCTCCGGTGAGCTGGAAGTGACCTACGACGGGCAGCAGCCCACCGTCCTCAGGCCGGGCATGTATGCATACGGGCCGCCCAAGCTCCCTCATAAGGCGATTTGCGCGGATGGCGACCCCTGCGTGTTGTTCATAGCGTTTGAAGGGCCACTCGATGCTGTCCCGACAAAGAGCGCTGCAGACTAGAGAAAGGAATCTGTCCATGCACCGCCCAGCAGTCCTGCCAGTATTTGCAGTTACCGTTCTGATGTGTGTTTCGTGCGCGTCCTCAGGCGCCCGATCCAGCCATGCCGACGCAGCACGCGTGTCGGGAGACGAGGCTGAGGTCATTCGCTCCATCGAGCGCACGCGACTGCGAGCGCTGGTAGATGCCGATATCGATACAGCACGCGGCCTTCACGCCGAGGATTTTCAGCTCATCAATCCGTTGGGTGGTTTACTGTCGAAGGAGCAGTACCTCGGCGGCGTGGCATCAGGCGAAATCGACTACCTTTCCTGGGACCCTGAACAAATCGAAGTGCGAGTGTATGACCGCGTCGCGGCCATTCGGTATCGCTCCCAACTCAAAATAGTCGTCGGTGGCCAGCAGATTCCGCGCCAGCGGTATTGGCACACGGACTTGTATGAGAAACGCGATGGGCAATGGCAGGTTGTCTGGTCACACGCGACCGAAACAGAATAGTTCGCTGGGCCGACGCATCAGGCCACTTGGACCGGCTCACGCGCAGATGGACGAGCAGCGAAGGAGCCGGG
>JALYJS010000054.1 GCA_030799345.1 Pseudomonadota bacterium
CTCATCGGCGAAGCGGGGCGGCTCGGCGGATACCTGCAGGGTCGCACGAGCTGGCACGTGCTCGGAATGCTGGCGGGGGCGCTGTGGTGCAGCGGCACCGTGTTCAATTTCATCTCGGCCGGGCTGGTCGGCATCGCCATCAGCGTCGGCGTCGGCAGCGGCGCGCCGATGATCGGCGCACTCTGGGGCGTGTTCGTGTGGCGGGAATTCGCCACCGGTTCGCCGCGCGCCAAGGCCCTGATCGCGTCGGCACTCGTGCTCTACGTCATCGGCGTCGCCGCGATGTCCATCGCCTATACGCTCCGGTGAAGCTCTATGGAACACCGGAGGGGATCGCGGTCAATGAGGGCGATCGCTGGTTTCATGCGCGTGAGGCGAGCTTCGACCGGCTGTTCGCCGAGGATCGCCCTCTCGACTGGCTGCGACCGCGGCTCGAGGCCGGCGCACGCTTGGACGTCACGGGTCCTTTGGCGGCGCCGCTGGGTCGCCAGGAAGTCTGGGCGGCGGGCGTGACGTTTCAGCGGAGCCGAGAAGCGCGTATGGCCGAATCGGGCCGGGAAGCGGACCTCTATGACCGTGTCTACGACGCGGAGCGTCCGGAGCTCTTCTTCAAGGCGACGCCGCATCGCGTCGTCGGCGCGGGCGGCGAGGTCCGCATCCGGCGCGATTCCGCCTGGAACGTCCCTGAGGCGGAACTGGCGCTCGCCGTCAACCGCGCGGGCCGCATCGTCGGCTACACGATCGGCAATGACATGAGCTCGCGCAGCATCGAGGGCGAGAATCCCCTCTACCTGCCGCAGGCGAAAATCCACGATGGCTGCTGCGCGCTCGGTCCCTGCCTGTTGCTGTCGGAGCAGCCGCTCTCGCCGACGACGGAGATCTCGCTTGGCATCGAGCGGGAAGGTCGCGAAGTGTTCCACGGCGCCACGCGGCTGTCGCAGATGCGTCGGAGCCCGACCGAATTGGTCGAGTGGCTGTTCCGGGACAACTCATTCCCCGATGGCTGCTATCTCCTGACCGGTACCGGCATCGTGCCGGATGGCAATTTCACGCTGGCGCCCGGTGACACGGTCGCGATCACCATCGCGCCGATCGGGACGCTGCGAAACCGCGTGACCGTGCGTTCGTCGAAGTAGCCCGGGCTACTGCCGGCGATACAGGTGCGTGAAGCGGTCGGTCTTGCCGCGCACCGCCGGGTCGAACACGAGCTTGGCGAGGTCGTCCGACGGATTCCGGTAGCCGTCCCAGGACTTTTCGAAAGCAAAACCGTGCGACTCGATGTCCTGCTTCGCGAAAGACTCTTCAATGCGGTGTATTTCGCCTGCACCATTGTTGCCCGCTCCTTGCGCCGCTGCGTGATCGATGACCAGCAGCCGGCCGCCGGGCTGCAGCGCCGTGTGCAGCTGCTTCAGGAATCCGTCGGCATCGATTGCGGGCCAGCCGCCTTCCTCGTCCACGTAGTAAATGTCGTGATAGGACATCACGATCAGGATCAGGTCGTAGCGTGCGCTGCCAAGCTTCATGTCGCAGGTCTCGATCGTGCGCCGCTCGATGCCGGCCATGCGTCCTTCGGCGAAGCGCGTCTTCATGTCCTCGCGCGCAAAATTCGCGTACGGCGCGTTGTTCACGAGAGTGACCTTGCCCTCGGGGCCGACAGCGCGCGCGATCAATTCGGACCAGTAGCCGCCGCCGCCGAACACGTCCGCGACGGCCATGCCGGGCTTGACGCCGGCGAACGCCAGCACTTCCGCCGGACGATCCTTCTGGTCGCGCTCACGGTCCTGGTCGCTGCGTTCCGGCGAGGCGATCGCCGCGGCGATATGGGCGGGCGCCTCGGCGGCAAGCAGCGGCGGCGACGCGAACAGCACGGCGACGATAATGATCAGCAATCGGTTCATGATGGCTTCTCCGGACCGGGCGATACGAAATCAATGGCGAAGACTTTAGGGCCGTGACCAGTTCAACGAGCGTCGTACACGACGAACTGCCGGGGGACTGCGACCGGCCGTGCGGCCATCAGTCGTCGCCCCCGCCTGCCACGCCACGCCGGTAATCGAGCGCCGGGGCGCGAGCGCCGAGCATCGGCTCGTATTTGAAGTCCGGCCCGCGCCGCTTTTCGAACTCGTTGCGTGCCGCCGCGAGCAGCTCGGGGCGCGTAAAGAGTTCACGGCCCATCAACGCAAGGGTCTGCGATGCGATGTTCATGCCCTTGTAGCCGATGCTCATGCCGCCGGCGGCGGTCGCCTGCCAGCTATGGGCGGGCGTTCCCGGCACCCAGGTCGCGGTGCGCAATCCAACAGTCGGCACGGTCCAGCTCACGTCGGCAACGTCAGTCGAGCCGATGCCGGGGCGCTCGAACTCGAACGCCTGGACCTGTTCCTGCGATCCGAGCTTCATGTTCGGCGTGTCCAGGTTGGCGTAGAGCCGGTCGGCAAAAGTCTGTTCCTCCGACGAATACTGCAGGCCGCCGACTTCCGTGAGCTTTGAGTGCATGACGCGCGCGAGCGGCTCGTTCGGCAGCAGGTTGTACACGCCGCCGATGACTTCGTATTCCACGCGCGTGCCGGTGCCGAGCGCGGCGCCTTCGGCGGTTTTCACCAGCCGGTCGAATATCTGCTGGACGACACGCGGATCGGCATGGCGGACGTAGTGATAGGACTCGGCAAAGTCTGGCACGACGTTCGGCGCGGACCCGCCGTTCGTGATCACGTAATGGAGCCGCGCGTCGGAAGGGACGTGCTCCCGCATCATGTTGACCATGTGGTTCATCGCCTCGATGCCGTCCAGCGCCGAGCGGCCGCGATCGGGTGCGCCGGAGGCGTGCGCAGACTGCCCATGAAAGCGGAACTTGGCGGTCTTGTTGGCGAGCGAGCGGTCAAGGCCGGCGGCATTGACGTCGGATGCGTGCCAGTGCATCACCGCGTCCACGTCGTTGAACAGTCCCGCACGCACCATGTAGACCTTCGCGGCTCCGCCTTCCTCAGCGGGCGTGCCGTACAGGCGGATGGTGCCGGGCGTCTTGCTGCGCTTCAGCCAGTCGGCGAGCGCGAGGGCGGCGGAGACGGAGGCCGTGCCAAACAGGTGATGACCGCAGGCGTGCGCCGCCATCTTGCCGGGTAACGGTTGGCGTTCCGGCACCGCGTCCTGGGAAAAACCCGGCAGCGCGTCGAACTCGGCCAGGATGCCGATGACGGGCTTGCCCGAGCCCACAGTCGCGACGAATGCGGTCGGGATGGCGGCGACGCCGGGCTCGACCTTGAATCCGGCTTTCGACAATTCTTCCTGCAGCAGCGCCGAGCTCTTCACTTCCTGGTAGCCGACTTCGGCCCAGTCCCAGATCGATCGGGCGATCTCGGCATCGCGCGCCTGGCGCTTCGCGAGCAACTGGCGCATCCCGTCGCCGGAATCCGCGGCCCCGGCGGCCGGTGCGAACAGTGTACAGATAATGAAAAAAACGGCGGTTTTCATGTAGGACTACCGGCGGCTGATGGGCGAGCCGGCAGCTTAGCGCCGGACTGTGCCCCGGGCCAC
>JALYJS010000056.1 GCA_030799345.1 Pseudomonadota bacterium
GGTGGAGGGCACACAGGAGCTGCCGACGCTGCCGCGACTCGTGAGTTCAATCGGCCGTTATCGTCCCGACCACAAACAGTATCCGCACACGGTGCGCGACTTGCGCGTCCGGGATTTTCGCGCCTATGGCCGGCAATACCTCGAGGATGCGGCGCCGTACCGTGCGACGGGAAGACCGCACTTCACTGACAAGTTGCCGAATAATTTCTCGCATGTCGGCATGATCCACCTGATCCTGCCGCACGCGCGGGTGATCAATGCCCGGCGCCACCCGTTCGACAGCTGCCTCGGCGCCTACAAGCAGCTTTTCGGCAAAGGCCAGCACTTCACCTACGACATGGCGGAGCTTGCCGACTATTACCGGAAGTACCACGAGACGATGCAGCACTGGCACCGGGTGCTGCCGGGCAAGGTGCTGGACGTCCATTACGAAGAGACCGTCGGCGATCTAGAAGGACAGGTCAGGCGCATACTCGAGCACTGCGGCCTGCCATTTGAGGAAGCCTGTGTGCGGTTCTACCGGACGGATCGCCCGGTCAAGACCGCCAGCTCGGAGCAGGTGCGGCAGCCGATATACACGCGAGCGCTGGGCTACTGGCGCCGCTACGAGAAGCATCTCGGCAACTGGAAGGAACAGCTCGGGGACATCCTCGATGAGCTGCCGGAAACGGTGCGGAACGCCGGCCTCACTCAGCCGTAGGGCCAGACCTCGAGGCCGTGGATGGCATTGCGCACATCCAGAGTGAGATTGACCGCGAGGACGCGCGTGTTCGCCGCGAGGTCGTAGACCGAGACGGTGGACGGTGACGATCCGCCGGCGACGAGCGCTTCGGACAGCACGCAGAGCCCGCGTGCGAAGCCCTGGCGTGCGATGCGGCTCTGGTCGAGATCCTTGCGCTGAAGTAGCTCGGGATCGTAGCGCGGGACGCGCAGTGCACGGTCCTCGACCCCCGCACCCCGCCCGGCATAGCGCAGGACATCCGACTCGGTATCGTTGAACAGCACGCCGTCGCGAAACGGGCGCGCATTGTGCGAACCCGCGGGCAGTTCGGCCGCCATCTGCACCTGTTTTCCGTTGAAGAGCAGCATGCCGCCGGTCTTGAGACCGCTGAGGTACATGCCCCCCGTCGTGCAGTGCACGTTGTTGATGTGCAGCTTGTTGAGCATCAGCGGCCCGTCCTGCCCGCGCGGGTCGAAGGGCACGGCCTTGAACCGGAACTGATGGGTCATCACGTGGATCGCCCAGCTGAATTCGCGCTGGTCCAGATCGAAGCCGAGGATGCTGTCGAATCCGGTGGAGGCAAGGAACAGGCGCCTCTGCCAGACCGCGATCTCGTGGCAGTGCTTGAGATAGGGATTGCGCCAGGCGCCGATCGGCCGGAATTCGGGCGTGTACGCAAAAAGCTCGTCACTCGCCGCGATGTAGACGGTGTCGCCATCGAAGGCGATGCCGCGCAAGCCTCGGTCCCAGCCGCGGCCCTGCCAGTCGATGTCCGACCTGTTCCAGTCGATGGTCTGCCGGACCTCGCGATTGTCGAGGTCGACGAGGTAAACGCCGCCGTGGCTTTCGCCCTGGTAGCTGCCACGCACGACCGACGTCGTGACGAGTTTCACCCGGCGCCGGTCACCATCGCTTGGTGAACGAGAGGCTGACAGTCCGTGGCCGCTGCGGCGTCGTCCGGTAACGGAACCGCGGATCGCCGAAAAATTCACCGTAGTCGGACGAGCTCAGGTAGCCCGCGCGGCTTTCGTCAAACAGGTTGCGGACGATGAGCGCGGCGTCCCAGCCGCTGTTGGACGACACGCCGAATTGCAGCGTACTGGTGGAATAGGACGGGACGATCTGGTCGAGGCCGTCAGCGAGGTCATCCGGGTCGTCGCCGGGTTCGAGGCAGGTCAGGTTGACGCACCGGATCGCCGACAGGCTGTTCCAGGACTCGCCTTGATAGCTGTATGACAGCCGGGTCCAGAACTCGCCGTCCTGTATCAGGAAACCGGGCACTCGATACTCGAGCGCAGCCCACAGTTTTTCCTCCGGCGAACGCGGCATCGGCCAGCCTTTGTCGACGGCATCGCCGTCCGGAGTAACGAACGACTCCGAGAATTCAGGATCGGCCTTGAAGCCGCCGACTTCCAGCGAGAACCGGTCGCTCACGCGCCATTCGGCCTGGAGCTCGACTCCCTTCTGCTCAGCCTTGCCGCCGTTGAAGATGCCCCGCAGCCACCACGGATCGCCTTCGGAGGTATCTCCGGCCAGCTGGATGTCCGACCATTCCATGAAGAACAGCGAAAGGTTCAACAACAGGCGATCGTCGAGCCACTGGGTCTTGAAGCCGAGCTCGTAGTTCTCCAGCACGTCCGGCTTGTAAGTCTCCGGCACCACCCCCGCTGCCGCGGCACGCGCACTGTTCTTGCCGCCCAACCGGAAGCCTTCGCTGTAGAGCGCATACAGCATCTTGTCGTCGTCGAAGCGGTATTGCGTGGCGAATTTCATGACCACGTCATCGTCCGTGCCGGAGCTGACCGTCGGCTCTGCCAGTTCGCCGCCGTCGAAGACCGGCAGACCTTGTGGAACTTCGAAGCTCTCGATCTCGTGCCGGTCGAACTCGAACCAGCGGGCGCCGCCGGTGACGGACCATTTATCCGTCAGGTCGAAAGACATTTCGCCGAACACGGCCTTCTGCCGCACGGTTTTCTCGAACGGGTTCGAATAATAGAAGTCGGTTTCGGCGAGCGGGTAATGGGTGTCGTAGCCGTAGTAGTAGGCGTAGTACTGGGCCGCCGTCCAGGCAGGGGTCGTCGTCAGTCCAGGAACCTTCGCGCCGTAATGCCACCAGTCGTAGACGTCCTCATAGAAAG
>JALYJS010000069.1 GCA_030799345.1 Pseudomonadota bacterium
TGAGCGAGCGAGCCGGAGTCCCGGCCGCCTGGCCCGCGCGCCGCGAATCGCCGCCGGATCCCGCGCGTGGCGGGCCGGATGGCACGCGCTGCGCTAGAATCCGCGACGAAATGCCGATGGCAACGCCGCCGGCCAGGGAGTCGACTTGAAGATCATCATTCTCGGTGCGGGCCAGGTCGGGAGCACGGCCGCCCAGCAGCTGGCGCGCGAGCAGGCCAATGACGTGACGGTCGTGGACACGCGCGACGAGGTGCTGCGCGACCTGCAGGACCGCCTCGACATCCGCACCATCTGCGGCAATGCCGCCCACCCCGCCGTGCTGGAAGCAGCCGGCTGCAAGGGCGCCGACATGCTGGTCGCGCTGACCTCGAGCGACGAGGTCAACATGGTCGCCTGCCAGATCGCATGGACCCTGTTCCGCACGCCGACCAAGATCGCGCGCATCCGCTCGGGCGACTATCACCGTCCGGAGCTGTTCAGCGACGAAGCGATCCCGGTCGATCTCGCGGTGAGCCCGGAGCAGCTCGTCACGGAGTATGTGGAGCGCCTGATCCGTTTTCCGGGCGCATTGCAGGTCCTCGAGTTCGCCGACGGCCGCGTGCGCCTGGTCGGCATGCGGGCCCTGAAAGGCGGCAAGCTCATCGGCCACCAGCTCAAGGACCTGCGCTCCCACATCCCGGATGCCGAAGTACGCGTGGCCGCCATTTACCGCGGCGACCGCAACATCAAGCCGGAAGGCGACACGATCATCGAGGAGCATGACGAGGTGTTCTTCATCGCCGCGCGCGCCGATATGCGCGCCATGATGAAGGAGCTCAGCACCGAGGAGGCCTCGGTGCGGCGGGTCGTCATCGCCGGCGCGGGCAACATCGGTTTCCGCCTGGCCCGCGCACTCGAGGAGCGCGTGAAGGTGAAGCTCATCGAACGCAACCCGGACCGCGCGCGCCGTGCGGCCGAAACGCTGCGCAACACGCTGGTGCTGGCCGGCGACGCCGCGGACGAGGAGCTGCTGCTGGAGGAGAACATCGACGACGCGGATGCTTTCATCGCCGTAACCAATGCGGAAGAGGCGAATATCCTGTCGGCGATGCTCGCGAAGAAGCTCGGCGCCCGCCGTGTCATGGCGTTGATCAACAAGCCTTCCTACTCCGAGCTGATGGAGGGCGGCAAGATCGACATCGCGATCTCGCCGCAGACCATCACGATCGGTGCGCTGCTCGCGCACGTCCGGCGCGGCGACGTCGCGCGCGTGCATTCGCTGCGTCGCGGCGCGGCGGAGGCGATGGAGGCCATCGTCCACAATGAAAGCCGCGACTCACCGGTCGCCGGCAAGCGCATCGACCAGATCGCGCTGCCGGAAGGCACGACCATCGGCGCGATCGTGCGCGGCGACGACGTCATCATGGCGCACCACGACACGATGATCGAAGCGGACGATCACGTGATCCTGTTCCTGACCGACCGCCGCCACGTGGAGGATGTCGGCCGGCTGTTCCAGGCCGGTACCAAAGCATGAACCTGCGGATGGTGCAGCGGATCCTCGGGATGATGCTGCTGCTGTTCAGCCTGACGATGTTGCCGCCGATCGCCGTCTCCGCGGCGTACAGCGACGGTCACTGGCATCCGTTCCTCGCCGCGTTCGCCATCGTTGCGCTGGTCGGCTTTGCGTTCTGGTACCCGGTGCGCAATCTTCGCGGCGACCTGCGCCTGCGCGACGGCTTCCTGGTCATCGCCGTGTTCTGGGTGTTCCTCGGTCTTGCGGGGGCGACGCCGCTGCTGATCAGCGACGTGCCGAGCCTGTCCTTTACCGATGCGGTATTCGAGGCGGTATCCGGCTTCACGACCACCGGCGCGACGGTCATCATCGGGCTCGACGAGCTGCCAAAGTCGATCCTCTACTACCGCCAGCAGATCCAGTGGCTCGGCGGCATGAGCATCATCGTCCTTGCCGTGGCCCTGATGCCGATGCTCGGCATCGGCGGCATGTCGCTATACAAGGCCGACACGCCCGGGCCGATGAAAGACCAGAAGATGACGCCGCGCATCACGCAGACGGCGAAAGCCCTGTGGGCGGTGTATGTCGCACTGACCGTGGCCTGCGCCGCCGGCTACTACTTCGCGGGCATGAGCGTGTTCGACGCCGTGGGCCATGCCTTCAGCACGCTGTCGACCGGCGGGTTCTCTCCGTACGACGCCAGTCTCGGCCACTTCGACAGCGCGGTGATCGACGCCATCGCGACGCTGTTCATGTTCCTGGGCGGCGTCAGCTTTGCGCTGCATTTCATGGTGCTGCGCCGGCGTAATCCCGGCCTGTACGCGCATGACCCCGAGTTCATGGCTTACTTCCGGCTGATCGCGGTGATCATCCTGAGCGCCTCCGTGTACCTGTGGCTGGAGGGGGAGTTTGCGTCTCTCGCTCAATCGCTGCGCCATACGGCTTTCCATGTCGTCTCCGTCCACACCGGCACCGGTTATACGACGACCGGCTTCGCGCACTGGCCTGGCGCCATGCCGGCGCTGCTGATGTTGCTGACCTTCATCGGCGGCTGCGCCGGCTCGACCACCGGCGGCATGAAAGTGATCCGCTGGCTGCTGGTGTTCCGCCAGGGCGTGGCGGAACTCAAGCGGCTGGTGCACCCGAGCGCCGAGATTCCGGTCAAGCTTGCCGAACGCGCCGTGCCGCAGCGCGTCATCATCGGCGTGGCCGGCTTCTTCGCGATGTACTTCATCGTCTTCGGCGTCATGATGCTGGCGCTCATGATGCTGGGACTGGATCAGGTGACGGCCTGGTCCGCCGTCGCTTCGGCCATCAATAATGTGGGTCCGGGTCTCGGGGACGTGACGATGACATTCCAGTCCGTGCCGGATGCGGCCAAATGGATCTGCACGGTCGCGATGATCGCCGGCCGCGTCGAGATCTTCACGCTGCTGCTGCTGCTGACGCCGGCTTTCTGGCAGAAGTGACGTGGCGCTACGCGACAACCTGCAGCTGATGCTTGAGCGCGGCCAGGATTCGCCGCTCCTGCGTTACGCGCTCGGCCAGGAATGCGTCAAGGACGGCGATCTCGTGACCGCCATCGATCACCTGCGGCAGGCCGTCGACCAGAACCCCCGGTACTCCGCGGCGTGGAAAGCGCTCGGCGACGCGCATACGCGCGTCGGCACGATCGATCGCGCGATCGACGTCTACGAGCGCGGCATCGCCGCCGCAAACGCCGCGGGCGATATCCAGGCCGCGAAGGAAATGACCGTGTTCCTGAAGCGCCTGCGCAAGCCGCGCCCGGTCTGAGCCGGCGCATGATCGGCCTGCTGCAACGGGTGACTGCCGCGGCGGTCGAAGTGGAAGGCCGGGAGATGGCGCGTATCGGCGCCGGATTGCTGGTGCTGGTCGCGGTCGAGCGGGGCGACGACGAAACGACCGCCGACCGGCTGCTGGAGCGGTTGCTCACCTATCGCGTGTTCGCCGATAGCGACGGGCGCATGAACCTGTCGTTGCTCGAGGCGCGCGGCGCGCTGATGCTGGTGCCCCAGTTCACGCTCGCTGCGGATACGGCCAAGGGCCTGCGTCCCGGTTTCAGCCGGGCGGCGGCGCCGGCGGAGGCCGAGCGCCTGTTCGCTTACCTCGCGGTAAGGGCCGGCGTACGGCTGCCGGGCGCGCAGTCCGGGCGGTTTGGCGCCCATATGAGGGTGTCGCTTACGAACGACGGTCCGGTCACGTTCTGGATCCGGGTCCCGGGTTCCGGGGACGCCGGAGGGAATGGCGTATCATGATGCACAACCGCCAGGTGCGCGGACCGGAGTCATCGACATGGGTATTGGTTTCCGCGAACTGCTGATCATCCTCGCGATCGCGCTGCTGATCTTCGGGGCGAAGAAATTGCGCAACATCGGCTCCGATCTCGGCGCCGCGGTACGTGGCTTCAAGAAGTCCATGAACGACGGCGAATCCGAGGAATCGGGCAACAAGCTCGCGCAGGACGAGCGCCCGGACGCCGACTTCAAGCGCGACCGCGAAAGCACCGACTCTTCGAAGAACGCCTGACGACCGATGTTCGAGGTCGGTTTCACCGAGATCATCCTGATCCTCGGCATCGCGCTCTTGGTGCTGGGTCCTGAAAAACTGCCGAAGCTGGCGAACCAGGTCGGACGCTGGGTGGGGCGGGCGCGTTCGATGGCGCGGCAGCTGCGTCAGCAACTCGATGAGGAAGTGACGATCGTGTCCAAGGCCGATTTCGATCCGGCCGCTCGGCGTCCGCCCGGCACGCCGCCGCCGGAAACGCCGTCGACCGCGGACCCGTCCTCCTCCGCGACCGCTGACAAATCCGGCGGACCGCCCCCTCCCGCATGAGTCCTTCGGATTCCGGCGGCGAGTCGCTCAAGGAGAGCACGTTGCTCTCGCACCTGCTGGAACTGCGCGACCGCTTGCTGCGCGCGTTGCTCGCGACCCTCGTGATCGCCGGGCCCTGCCTCTACTTTGCCAACGACATTTTTGCGTGGCTCTCTGCGCCGCTGCGCGCGCAGCTCCCCGAAGGTACGACGCTGATCGCGACCTCGGTCATGGCGCCGTTCATGACGCCGTTCAAGCTCGGCCTGTTCGCGGCGATTTTTTTCGCGATGCCCGTGATCCTCTACCAGGTCTGGGCATTCGTCGCACCGGGACTCTATAAGCATGAGCGGCGCTTTGCGCTGCCGCTGTTCATGTCGAGCGTCCTCCTGTTCTACGCGGGCGCCGTGTTCGCGTACTTCGTCGTGTTCCCGCTCGCCTTCAGGTTCTTCGTCGGCACCACGCCCGAAGGCGTGCAGATGATGACCGACATGACGCAGTACATGGACTTCGCGGTACTGATGTTCTTCGCCTTCGGCATCGCCTTCGAGATTCCGGTCGCGACGGTGCTGCTGGTGCGGACGGGTCTCGTCAAGCGCGAGGCGCTCACGAAGAACCGCGGCTACGTGATCCTCGGCATCTTCATCGTCGCGGCGTTCCTGACGCCGCCCGATCCGATTTCGCAGACCCTGATGGCGATCCCGATGTACCTGCTTTACGAGGCGGGCGTCCTTATGTCACGCGTACTGATACGCGCCGGGCCGCCCGGTCCGGAGGGTGATGCGGCTTGATGTTGCACCGCAACATCGCGGAGACTCGCCGGACTCTGGAGTAACAGCATGAACACCGACGTCACAATTCCGCCGGGGACCCTGCTTGGCCATCCGAAGGGTCTGTTCCTCCTCTTCATGACGGAGATGTGGGAGCGCTTCAGCTACTACGGCATGCGCGCGCTGCTCGTGCTCTACGTCGTCGCGGCCACGCACGCGGCAAATCCGGGCCTCGGCTGGGCCGAACCCCAGGCCCTGAAGCTCTATGCCTGGTACACGGGACTCACCTATTTCACCCCGCTGTTCGGCGGCTGGCTCGCGGACAACTACATCGGCCAGCGCAAGGCTGTGATCATCGGCGGCATATTGATGGCGCTAGGCCAGTTTTCGCTGGCCGCTCCGCTCGACACGCTCGGCATGACCGGCGCCTGGTCGGCTTCTGCCGTCGGCATCGCCTTTCCGGAGACGCCGACCAGTTTCTACGTCGGGCTGCTGCTCCTGATCCTCGGCAACGGATTCTTCAAGCCGAACATCTCGACGATGGTCGGCGACCTCTACGAGCAGGGCGACGCACGCCGCGACGGCGCTTTCACGATCTTCTACATGGGCATCAACCTCGGCGCCTTCCTGGCGCCGCTCGCCTGCTCCACCTTCGGCGAGGATCCGGCGTATGGCTGGCGCATCGGCTTTTTCATCGCCGGCATCGGCATGACGCTGTCCGTGCTGATCCAGCTCGCGTTCGCGAACCGCTTCATCGGCAATGTCGGTGTCCAGCCGGCGGCCCGGCGATCGCTCGCGATGGCCGGCGGCACCAAGCATCCGCTGACGCAGGTCGAGAAGGACCGTCTGCGCGTGATATTCGTGATCTTCACGTTCGTCGTGGTGTTCTGGGCGGCGTTCGAGCAGGCGGGCGGGCTGCTCAACCTGTTCGCCGACAAGCACACGGACCGCACGGTGGGCGCATTCACGGTGCCGACCGGCTGGTTCCAGTCGCTGAACCCGCTGTTCATCGTGCTGCTCGGCCTCCCCTTCTCGATGCTCTGGAGCAAGCTCGGCGAGCGCGGCAAGAATCCCGCCACGCCGGTCAAGATGTACCTCGGTCTGGCGCAGGTCGCGCTTGGCTTCATGTTCCTGGTCGTTGCCGTGTTCGAGATGCAGCGCACGGGCGACATGAAATCCGGAATGAGCTGGCTGGTGCTCGGCTACCTGTTCCATACCACCGGTGAACTCTGCATCAGTCCGGTCGGTCTATCGATGGTGACCAAGCTCGCGCCGCTGCGCCTGGGGTCCCTGATGATGGGCGTCTGGTTCATGATCAATTTCGTCGCCAACACGCTGGCTGGCTACATCGGCGCCTTCACGGAAAGCATGGGCGAGTATCCGTGGATGATCGCGCTCGCTGCGGATGCCGGCGTTCGCGCCGAGCACGCGGGCCTGCTCGGCATATTCGGGGGGCTTGCGCTGGTATTGCTCGCATTCAGCCTGCTGCTGTGGGCCATCTCCGGCCGGATCATTCAGTGGATGCACGGGGCGGAGGGAAACAGGAAATGACCGCTGCCTGGCTGCGCAAGGCTACGGTGCTTTGCCTGGCAGGCGTCCTGTCAGCTTGCAGCGGCGACGGCAAGCAGAACGAAACAGCCGATGAGTTCGTCGCGCGGGCGAACGGCGAGTTGCTCGAGATCGGCAAGGAATCCGCCCGGGCAAGCTGGGTCCAGCTGACCTACATCACGCCGGACACCGAAGCGCTGGCGGCGAAGTCCACCG
>JALYJS010000079.1 GCA_030799345.1 Pseudomonadota bacterium
CGGACGCATGGCCGGCCAGTACGCAAAGCCGCGCTCTGCCGACACCGAAACGCGCGATGGCGTGACGCTGCCGAGCTATCGCGGCGACATCGTCAACCGCGCCGCCTTCACGGCGGCGGATCGCGAACCCGACCCCGAGCTGCTGCTCCGCGGCTACGAACGGGCCGCACTGACGCTGAATTTCGTGCGTGCACTGGTCGATGGCGGTTTCGCTGACCTGCATCATCCCGAGTACTGGGATCTCGGATTCATGCAGCACGCGAAACTCAAGGATGCGTACCAGAAGATCATCGATGCGATTTCCGATTCGCTCGACTTCTATGAAACGGTTTCCGGCAGGCCCGTGCACGAGGCGACTCAGGCGCGTTTTTACGCCAGTCACGAAGGCCTGCACCTGCTTTATGAGCAGGCCCAGACCCGCTACCTGCAGCGGCGCCAGCGCTGGTACAACCTCTCAACGCACATGCCCTGGATCGGCATGCGTACGGCGATGCCTGGTGGCGCGCACGTCGAGTACTTCCGCGGCATCGCAAATCCAGTCGGGGTGAAGGTAGGCGACTTCCTGGATGCCGGACAACTTGGCGAGCTCGTGCGTGTGCTGAATCCCGACAATGAGCCCGGTCGCCTGACACTGATTCATCGGTTTGGCGCGGATCGCATAGAGTCCGGTTTGCCGGCAATGATCCGCGCGGTGCGTGCCAGCGGCCGCGACGTGCTGTGGGTCTGCGATCCGATGCATGGCAACACCGAGACGACGACGCAGGGCGTCAAGACGCGCCGCTTCGACAATATCCTGTCGGAAGTCGAATCCGCGTTCCGCATCCACCAAGAGTGCGGCTCGACGCTGGGCGGCGTTCATTTCGAACTGACTGGCGACGACGTGACCGAATGCACTGGCGGCGCCCGCGGGCTGTCCGATGGCGATCTCGCGCGGGCCTATCGCACGACGGTCGACCCGCGCCTCAACTATGAGCAGGCGCTGGAGCTGGCGATGCGCATCGCCCGCCCGGAACGCAAGAGCGCATAATATTGACAAAGCATGGAGTTACAGTTGACAGTTGAGAAATCACCTAACGCTGTGGCGGCGTCCGTGCTGCCGCCTGTGCCGCCCGAATGGCGTGAAGTCCTGAATGTCGAGGCTGTGGCATTCGTGGACACGCTGGCCGAGCGCTTTGGTGCCGAAGTCGAGGCGCTGCTCGCGAGGCGTGCCGAACGGCAGCGCGAGTTTGATGCCGGCCTGCGACCGGATTTCCTGGAATCAACGCGCGCCATCCGCGAATCGGACTGGCGCGTTGCGGGCATACCGCGAGACCTGCAGGACCGTCGCGTCGAAATCACGGGTCCGACCGACCGCAAGATGGTCATCAACGCGCTGAACTCCGGTGCCAACGTCTTCATGGCGGACTTCGAGGATTCATTGTGTCCGACCTGGAGCAACGCGATCGAGGGTCAGGTCAACCTGATGGCCGCTGTGCGCCGCACCGTGGAATTCACGAGCCCCGAGGGCAAACACTACGCGCTCAATCCCCAGACCGCCGTATTGATCGTGCGCCCGCGCGGCTGGCATTTACCCGAGAAGCACTGGCTGCGGGATGGCCGTGCGATCCCGGCAGCCCTGGTCGATTTCGGTCTGTTCCTGTTCCATAACGGTGCGGAACTTGTGCGGCGTGGCACGGGCCCGTACTTCTACCTGCCGAAACTCGAGACTCGCCTCGAAGCCCGGCTGTGGGCCGAGGTGATCGAATTCAGCGAACGCACACTCGGACTTGCGCGCGGCACGGTCCGGGTGACGGTGCTGATCGAGACGATCACCGCGGCATTCGAGATGGACGAGATCCTGCACGAGCTGCGCGACTGGATCGCCGGGCTCAACTGCGGACGCTGGGACTATATCTTCAGCTTCATCAAGAAATTCAACCGGCGCGCCGACTGCGTGCTGCCGGACCGCGGCAGCGTCACGATGACGTCGCATTTCCTGCGTTCCTATTCGCAACTCGTGATCCGCACCTGCCACCGACGCGGTGCCTTCGCAATGGGCGGCATGGCCGCACAGATCCCGATCAAGGGCGATGCCGATGCCAATGAACAGGCGCTGGCGCGCGTACGCGCGGACAAGGAGCGCGAAGCCGGCGACGGACACGATGGCACCTGGGTCGCGCACCCGGGCCTGGTCGGTCTCGCGCGCGAAATCTTCGATCGCCTGATGCCGCGTCCAAACAACCTGCAGCGCCTGCGCGAAGACGTCGAAGTGAGCGCCGCCGACCTGCTCGCGGTGCCCGACGGCGCCATCACGCAGGCGGGTCTTGCCAGCAATATCGATGTCGGCGTCCGTTACCTGGCTGCCTGGCTCGGCGGCAATGGCTGCGTGCCGATCCATCACCTGATGGAAGACGCGGCCACCGCGGAGATCTCGCGCGCCCAGCTCTGGCAGTGGCGGCATCATGGCAGCAAACTGGGTGATGGACGGATCGTCACCCTGGATCTGGTACGGGCCGAGATCGCGGCCCGGCTGCAACAGATCCGCACGGAGCAGGGCGATGCCGGCTTCGCTGCCGGCCATTTCACACGCGCCGCGGCGATCCTGGACGAGCTGATCGCAAGCCCGGAATTCGAACCCTTCCTGACACTGGTCGCATATCGCGACATCGACTGACCCCGGAGACCCCATGACGCTGAAGACCGCCGAGCAGATCGAATCGGACTGGAAGTCCAATCCCCGCTGGACGGGCGTCACCCGTGGTTATGGAGCAGGCGACGTCCTGCGCCTGCGCGGCAGCGTGCACATCGAGCATTCTCTGGCGCGGCAGGGAGCCGAGAAGCTCTGGCGCCATCTGCACGAGCAGCCCTTCGTCAATGCGCTGGGCGCCCTGACCGGTAATCAGGCGATGCAGCAGGTCCGTGCGGGCCTGAAGGCGATTTACCTTTCCGGCTGGCAGGTCGCAGGCGATGCGAATCTCGCGGCGGAAATGTATCCGGACCAGTCGCTCTATCCGGCGGACTCCGTACCGGCAGTCGTCCGGCGCATCAACAATACGCTGCTCCGCGCCGACCAGATCTGCCACGCGGAGGGAGACGACTCGATCGACTGGCTGCAGCCCATTGTCGCGGACGCCGAAGCGGGCTTCGGCGGAGTACTGAACGCGTTCGAACTGATGAAGGCGATGATCGCGGCAGGGGCTGCTGGTGTGCATTTCGAAGACCAGTTGTCGAGCGCGAAGAAATGCGGGCACATGGGCGGAAAGGTGCTGGTGCCGACCCAGGAGGCGGTCAACAAGCTGATCGCCGCGCGGCTCGCGGCGGACATCTCCGATGTTCCGACGGTGCTGGTCGCGCGCACCGATGCCGAATCGGCAAGCCTGCTTACGGCCGACATTGACGAGCGCGATCGTAGTTTCATCGCGTCCTCGGAACGCACCAGTGAGGGATTTTTCCCGGTGCGCGCCGGCATCGAGCAGGCCATCGCGCGCGGCGTCGCCTATGCGCCGTACGCGGACCTGGTCTGGTGCGAGACGGCAACACCCGACCTCCATGACGCAAAGCTCTTCGCGGAGGGCCTGCACCGTGAACACCCGGGCAAGCTGCTGGCGTACAACTGCTCACCGTCGTTCAACTGGCGGAAGAAGCTGGACGACGCCACTATCGCGAAATTCCAGCGCGAACTCGGCGCCATGGGCTACAAGTTCCAGTTCATTACCCTGGCCGGCTTCCATGCGCTCAACTTCACGATGTTCGAACTCGCCCGCGGTTACCGGGACTCACAGATGACTGCGTATGTCGCGCTCCAGCAGGCGGAGTTCGCTGCGGAAGCCCACGGGTACACCGCGACCAAACACCAGCGGGAGGTCGGCGCCGGCTACTTCGACGACGTCACGCAGACGGTGGCGTCCGGCACGTCATCGATCACCGCGATGCACGGGTCGACCGAGGAAGCGCAGTTCAAGGGGCGCTGAAGCCGGGCGTGGGCGGGGTCGCCCGGCTCTTCGATCCGGACTGCCGGCGCTGCAGCCGGCTGGCCGCGTTTCTCGAGACGGTCAGCAAGCGCCATCCCGAGTACCACTGCCGGCCGGTCGCGCCGTTTGGAAGCCAGCGTCATCGGCTGCTGATCGTTGGCCTGGCGCCTGGCCTGCATGGCGCCAATCGCACCGGGCGACCGTTTACCGGCGACCACGCCGGCATCCTGCTCTACCGCACGCTCCATGCGCACGGTTTCGCGAGCCGTGCCGAATCCATGTCCGCGAGTGACGGATTGCGGTTGCGCGACTGCCGGATCACGAACGCAGTCAAGTGCCTGCCGCCAGCCAACAAGCCGCTGCCTGCCGAGGTCCGGCTGTGCAATACGTACCTGGCCGCTGAGCTAGCCGCGCTACCGACTCTGGCTGTCGTCGTCGCGTTAGGTGGCATTGCCCATGCCGCCGTGCTGCGTGCGACGGGCATCAAGCCGGCGCAGGCTCGCTTTACCCACGGCGCCAGCCACATGCTTCCGGGCAAGCGGGTGCTGCTCGATTCTTACCACTGCAGCCGCTACAACACCCAGACCCGCCGACTCACCGCAGAGATGTTCGACGCGATATTCGCCCGGGCGCGCCACTTGCTCGATGCCTGACCGACGCGACACCATGAGCCGGTGAACGCTTTCGATCCCCGGTCATTCGTTGCGACATTGCCAGCCCGGCCGGGCGTCTACCGGATGCTGGATGCCGCCGGTGTAATCCTCTATGTCGGCAAGGCGAGCAGTCTCAAGGCGCGCGTCGGAAGCTACTTCCGCGCCGACCAGCTGCAACCCAAGATCCAGGCGCTCGTCAGGCTGATCGCGAACGTCGAAGTTACGGTCACCAACTCGGAAATCGAGGCGCTGCTGCTCGAGCACAACCTGATCAAGCAGCACCGGCCGCGCTACAACGTCACCCTGCGTGACGACAAGAGCTTTCCCTTCGTGCATCTATCGGCGCACGAGTTTCCGCGGCTCTCGTTCTATCGTGGCTCCCGGCGCCTGCCGGGCCGGCTGTTCGGCCCGTACCCGAATGCCGGTGCGGTGCACGAAACCCTGAACCAGCTTCACAAACTGTTCCGCATCCGCAGTTGCAAGGATTCGTATTTCGCCAACCGTTCCCGGCCCTGTCTCGAGTACCAGATCGGGCGTTGCTCGGCGCCCTGTACCGGCCTGATCGACCGGGAGAGTTATGCGCAGGACGTCCAGTCAGCGGTCCTGGTACTGGAGGGGCGGGCGGAAGACGTCACCAGCCGCATCGGCAGGGACATGGAAAGCGCCGCGGAAAGCCTGCAGTACGAGCGGGCAGCGACGCTGCGCGACCAGCTTGCCGCGCTGACTGACATCCAGTCGCGCCAGGTCGTGAGCCGGGCGCGCGGCAATGCGGATACGGATGTCATTGCGGTCGCCGAAGCAGGCGGGGAATTCTGCATCGCGCTGATGTTCATCCGTGGCGGTCAGCTGCTCGGCACGTCGGTGTTCCACCCACGCGCGCCCATCAGCGAGGCGCCGGAGGTGCTCTCGACTTTTGTTGGCCAGCACTACCTCGAGCGCGACCCGCCGCCGTGCCTGCTGCTGTCGCACGCAATCGAAGATGCTGACACGCTCGCGGAAACGCTCACCACCCGTTCGGGCCGGCGCGTACGCCTGCGCCGGCCCAGCCGCGGCATTCCCCAGCGATGGGTGCAGCTCGCCCGGCAGAACGCGGAGAACGCGCTAGGAATGCGCCTGGCAAGCCAGGCGAGCCTCGACGAACAGTTTGCCGACCTGTCCTCGTTCCTCGGGCTGGCCGTGCCGTTGCAGCGCATCGAGTGCTTCGACATCAGCCACACGCAGGGCGAGGCGACCATCGCTTCCTGCGTGGTATTCGACCCGACCGGGCCATTAAAGGCCGAGTATCGCCGCTACAACATCGAGGGTGTCGCTGCCGGCGACGATTACGGCGCGATGCGCCAGGCGCTGACGCGCCGTTATCGGCGCCGCCAGCAGGAACAATCGCCGCTGCCGGATCTCCTGCTGATCGATGGCGGCAAGGGCCAGCTCGCGGAAGCAGCGACTGTCCTCGGGCAACTCGGCATCGCGCTGCCCGCGGTCGCTGCGGTCGCGAAGGGCGCGGATCGGCGCGCAGGACAGGAGCGCATCTTCTTGTTGGGTGGGGATTCGGCCCCTATACTTCGGCCCGATTCGAAAGCACTGCACCTGATTCAGCGCGCGCGCGATGAAGCGCACCGGTTTGCAATCAGTGGGCACCGCAGGAGCCGCGCCAGATCACGCCAGACGTCGATGCTGGAGGCGGTTCCGGGTCTCGGCCCGGCCAGGCGCCGGGCGCTGTTGAAGCAGTTCGGTGGCTTGCAGGGCGTGCTGCGGGCGGGGAGCGAAGATCTCGCACGCGCGCCAGGCATCGGTCCGGCACTGGCTCAGGCTATATTCGAGCATCTGCACCCGGGAGCCGGATGAGCAATCCCTACACGATCCCGAACCTTCTGACGGCGATCCGGATCGCGCTGATTCCGGCGATCATCGGCCTGTTCTATCTTCCGTATGCCTGGTCGGACATGGCCTGCGGGATCGTATTCGCGATCGCAGGCATCACGGACTCCTTCGACGGCTATCTGGCGCGCCGGCTTGGCCAGGTGTCGCCGCTCGGCGCCTTCCTCGACCCGGTTGCGGACAAGCTGATCGTTGCGACCGCGCTCGTGTTGATCGTCAGCCGCAATCCGGCCTGGTATGTCACGTTGACTGCGGCCATCATCATCGGCCGTGAGATCGCAATTTCAGCGCTGCGCGAATGGATGGCCGAAATTGGCTCGCGCCACAAGATGAAAGTGACCGGGGTCGCCAAGTTCAAGACGATCGTGCAGATCGTCGGGCTATCGATGATGCTGTTCCGGGCCGACCTGTTCGGCCTGCCGATCTACTGGATGGGACTCGGCCTGACGGTAGTCGCAGCCGTGCTGACCCTGTGGTCCATGATCGCGTATCTGAATGCCGCCTGGCCGGACCTGCGGGGATCCCCCCAAACTTGACAGTGCGGACCCCGCTCCTAAAATGGCGCCTCCTGTCTGAGGGCGACCGCGGGAATAGCTCAGTTGGTAGAGCGCAACCTTGCCAAGGTTGAGGTCGCGAGTTCGAGCCTCGTTTCCCGCTCCAGATTCTCCTGCAACCCCGGACGGCGTTCCGGGGTTTCATGTCTAATGCCCCCGAGGCTAGGTGGCAGAGTGGTCATGCAGCGGCCTGCAAAGCCGTCTACGCCGGTTCGATTCCGACCCTAGCCTCCATTTGGAGCGTCAAGCGATTAGACGCCCGTCGAAGATCGCTGGTCGCGAATGCGGCGCATTCATGAACTTAAGTTGGCCAAGTACCGTCGCATTCACGCGAGTAAGCAG
>JALYJS010000080.1 GCA_030799345.1 Pseudomonadota bacterium
GCGAAGGACGTGAACTCGCTCTCGCGCCGCGTCGACGCGCTGACTGCACGCGTCAATTCCCGTACTGCACGGAAGCCGAAGCGCCCCGCCACCCGCCGCGCTGCCTGAGTCCTACCGCTGCCGCTGGTGTACGATGGGGAAGCCCGTCGTACACCAGCGTCATGCCCACCAGTCCAAAGTCACCCTCCGGGCGGCGCACCCGCCAGCGAATCATCGACGTCACACTCGGGCTGTACAACAGCCGCGGTGAGCCGAATGTCTCGACCTCGCTGATCGCCGCCGAGCTCGGCATCAGCGCCGGCAATCTTCACTATCACTTCCGCCGCAAGGATGAACTCTCCGCGGCACTGCTGGAGCAATTCGTTGGCGAACTCGACGCGCTGCTGCCACCACCCGGGTGGCGCGCGGACAATGTCGAGGATGCCTGGCTGCTGCTGCACCTGATTCTCGAGACGCTCTGGCGCTACCGGTTCCTGTTCCGCGACCTGAGCGGCATCATGGCCCGCGATCGGCGCGCCGGTACGCGGCTGGCGACCGTTTTCGAGCGTTCGGTCCAGGCGGCACGCGGTATCTGCCTCGGTCTCGCCGCGCGCAATCTCCTGACGGCGACCGGTGCCGAGATTGATGCGCTCAGTGCGAACATCGCCGTCGTCGCCCTGTACTGGCTGTCGTTCGAATCCGCGCGTCATCCGCGCCACGACGTATCCGGCGCCGGCATGGCGCGTGGCGTCTACCAGGTGCTGATGCTGGTCGCGCCGTTTCTTAGGCCCGAAGGCCGGATGCACCTCGAAGGACTTGCACAGGAGTATCTTGTGCGCGGGCAGGGGGGACACTGATGAAAGCTGGATCCAGTATCTGGTGGGGTGTCGTTGCGACGGTTTTCACCGGTATGGCAATCGCTCAGGCGCCGCCACCCGCTGCCGCCTTTGCGGCGCTGCCGGAAATGTCATTCGTTCGGCTCTCGCCCAATGGCCAGCGCATTGCCTGGGCCAATGATCCGGGCGGTTCGCCGATAGTTGTCGTGTTCGACCTGGCGGCCGGCAAGGACCTCCAGAAGCTGACGCCCGGCAATGCGCGCGTTCGCGATCTCGATTGGGCCGATGACAAGACGCTCATCATCAGCGTCAGTCGTTCCCTGACCCAGGGCGCAACGACGGTGGCAGAGAAACGCTATGAGTTCGAGCGCTTCCTGGCAGTGAATGTCGAGTCCCCCCGCAGCGAAGCGAAGTCGCTGCTGATGGAACATCCGGATCGCGAGATGGTCACTGGCGCCTATCTCGAGAGCCTGCATCCGGGCAAACCCGGTACCGTGATCATGTCGACCTGGAGCTTCGCGGGTACCGCGTACCGTTCGGAAATCGGCTCCAGGCTGGCCGGCGGCCGCAAGGACAGCGGTTACGCCTTGTCGCTGTTCGAAGTGGATACGGCAAGCGGCAAGGGGCGGTTGATTGAATCCGGTTCGCCGTACACGAGGACATGGATTCTCGACGCCACCGGACAGGCTGCGGCGCGCGACGAATGGAACCCCGACACAAAACAGTACTCCGTGCTCGCCAAGGCGGCGGCGGGGTGGCGGACCATCTATTCCGCAAAGATTGACTATGACTTCCAGTTGATCGGACTGACGGCGGACGGAACTTCCGTGCTCGCGCGAAGTTCACGGGGCGGCGACCGGTTCAAGATCTGGAGCGTGCCGGTTGCGGGCGGCGAGCCCGCCGTGTTCTATGAGCACCCGGAACACGATGTGGTATCGGTCATCACCGACCGGTTTACCGGCGCGCCGGCCGGATTCCGGATCGGCGGTCCCGATCCGACGGTCCACTGGATCGACAGCCGGCTGGCATCGATCCAGAACGCGGTTTCCAAGGCGTTTCCGAATCGCATTACCGGCGTGTTCGACCGCTCGCAGGACTACAAGCGCATCGTCGCGCGCGTGGAAAGCGCGTCAAGTCCGCAGGCTTACTACCTGATCGACTTCAACAAGGGCACGGCCGACGTCATCGGAGAGTCCTATCCGGCGCTGGCCGACGCGGCGCTGGGTACATTCGAGGCCACGAGTTACAAGGCACGTGACGGAATCGTCATACCTGCTTACCTGACCCTGCCGCCGGGACGCGACCCGAAAAATCTGCCGCTGATCGTGTTTCCGCATGGCGGACCGTATGCGCGCGACGATACCGGCTTCGACTGGTGGACGCAGTTTCTCGCAACGCGCGGCTATGCCGTGCTGCAGCCGCAGTTCCGCGGCTCCTGGGGCTTCGGCGCCGAACTCTATCGCGCCGGGCACCGCCAGTGGGGTCGCGGCATGCAGGACGACATTTCGGAAGGGGTTCGCTATCTGGTGGAGCAGGGCATCGCTGATCCCAAACGCGTCTGCATCGCCGGCGCGAGCTATGGCGGTTTCGCCGCGCTGGCCGGCGCAGCATTTACGCCTGAACTCTATGCCTGTGCAGTCAGCGTGAACGGCATTGCCGACATCCCAGCGATGGCCGGTTTTATCCGCGAGAAACACGGGTCCGACTCCGATTCTTACCGGTCGTTTCGCGACCTGATCGGCCAGCCGAGCGACGAGGATCTTGCGAAATACTCCCCGGCACGATCAGTAGCCACGATTCGCGCACCCATACTGCTGATTCACGCGGCGAACGACACGGTCGTGCCGCTGAGTCAATCCCGGAACTTCCTGAAATTGATGGGCGGTTCCAACGGCCGCGATCAACTCATCGAACTGCCGGGCGAGGATCACTGGCTTTCGACCAGCCAATCCCGCCGAACGATACTCGAGGCGATGGAAAAGTTTCTGGCGGCTCATCTGAAGCCATAGCCGGAGGCGGGGTCGGGTCGTCAACACGAGCGAAAGTAGCGGGTTTTACCCTTAATGCTTACATGTCATTTCACATAATATACATTATGCGAACTAGTAACCTAGGCCCTGCTGGGGCCTTGGTCACGTGTTCTAGTTGACTCCAGCACCCGTCTGCTACGTCCCGTCGCAGCGGCAGTTTCAACTCCCCAAGGCCCC
>JALYJS010000119.1 GCA_030799345.1 Pseudomonadota bacterium
GCATCGAACTCCGCCTCGCTGACCGCGAGGTGTTCGCGCGGCGGAAAGTCGTTGCCGCCGGAAATCTCGACTTCAATCTCGTATTCGCCAATGCGGATGCGGTCGCCCGGCGCCAGCTGGTGCAGGCGCTCCGGCCCGAGCGCCTCCTCTTCGTCGTTGACATAGGTGCCGTTGGTGCTGGTATCGCGCAGCCACCAGATTCCGCCGCGATGCTCGACTTCTGCGTGGCGGCCGGAGACATAGCGTTCCGAATCCTTCAGCACCCAGTCGTTGCTGTCGTGCCGGCCGATGCGTCCGCCATTGACGCCGAACGTACAGCGCGGATGCGGTCCGGCCGAAGCCGCATTGTCACTGACGATTTTGAGCCTGAGCGCCATTGCAAGACCCCGGAACGGGCTGCTGCCGTCGGCAACGGCACGCATCACGCCTGCCTGGACCGCTATAATAGCGCGCTCCCGCCAGGCAGACCTGCACCCGTTACATGGCTACCAGTCACATATTCAGGATCGTGTTCGTCAACCAGGGCAAGGTCTACGAGATCTACGCCCGGAAGGTAAGCCACGGGACCCTGTTCGGCTTCATCGAAGTCGAGGAACTGGTGTTCGGCGAGCGCAGCAGCGTCGTCGTCGACCCGGCCGAGGAGCGCATCAAATCCGAGTTTGCCGGGGTCAAGCGCAGTTACCTGCCGCTGCATGCGGTGATCCGGATCGACGAGGTGCAGAAGCACGGCGTCAGCAAGATCAGCGTGCTCGAAGGCGGCAATGTCGCGCAGTTTCCGGTCGCGCTATACCCGGCGGGAAGCGATCCGGGCGTGAAGCGCTGACGGCTTGATGCTGCTGTTCCGAGGCGCGCCCGCTCTTTCGGCGTTCCGCATCGACAGGCTGCTTGCGACGCTCGCCGGCATCGCGCCCTCGGTCCGCGGGCTGCACGCCCGCTACCTGCACTTCGTCGACGTTGCACGGACGCTGACCGCGGACGAGCGGCGTGTGCTCGAGCGACTGCTCGATTTCGATGCCGGAGCCGCCGACCTGCCGTCCGGCCCGCTGCTCATCACGGTGCCGCGCTTTGGCACCGTTTCTCCGTGGTCGTCGAAGGCGACGGACATTGCGCACGTCTGCGGGCTCGCGGCGGTGCGGCGCATCGAGCGCGGCCGGGTCTGGCGGATCGATTGTGGCGATGAGCTGCCCCCGCCTGAGCAGGCGGCGATCGCGGCCGTGCTGCACGATCCGATGACCGAAGCGCTGCTGATGGATGTCGCCGGCGCGGCCCGGCTGTTCGAATCGCATGCGCCCGTGCCGCTCGGGCGCATCATTCTGGGTGCCGACCCGCACCAGGCCCTCGCGACGGCAAACGCGGCGCTCGGGCTGGCACTGTCGGAAGGCGAGATCGCATATCTGGCGGACGTTTTCGCGCGCCTGGGCCGCGATCCCACGGACGTCGAGGTCATGATGTTCGCACAGGCGAACAGCGAACATTGCCGTCACAAGATCTTCAATGCGGACTGGACAGTGGACGGCGTGCAGGCCTCCCGTTCCCTGTTTGCGATGATCCGGCACACGCACAGCGCCCATCCAGGCGGCGTGCTCTCGGCATATAGCGACAACGCAGCCGTCATTGCGGGACCCGTGGGCGCACGTTACTTCGCCGCCGGAGAGAGCCAGGAGTATGGCTGGCGCGAGGAGCCGGTCGACATCCTGATCAAGGTCGAGACCCACAACCATCCAACGGCGATCTCGCCGTTTCCCGGCGCGGCGACGGGTTCCGGCGGCGAGATTCGCGACGAAGGCGCTACCGGACGCGGCGCGAAGCCCAAGGCGGGACTCGTCGGCTTCACCGTCTCGAATCTGCGCATACCGGACTTCGTGCAGCCATGGGAGACGGATCACGGCCGGCCCGCGCGCATAGCGTCCGCGCTCGACATCATGCTGGAGGGGCCGATCGGCGCCGCCGCATTCAACAACGAGTTCGGTCGTCCCGGCATCCTCGGCTTTTTCCGCACCTTTGAGCAGCGTGTCGATTCCGATGACGCAGCGGTCGTCCGCGGCTATCACAAGCCCATCATGATCGCCGGGGGTCTCGGCAACGTGCGGCGAATGCACGTTGACAAGCAGCCGGTGCCTGCCGGCTCGCCGCTGGTCGTGCTGGGCGGGCCGGCGATGCTCATCGGGCTCGGCGGGGGCGCCGCGTCGTCGCAGGGCAGCGGGACCGGCCGCGAACAACTCGACTACGCATCCGTGCAGCGCGGCAACCCGGAGATGCAGCGGCGCTCGCAGCAGGTCATCGATGCCTGCTGGGCGATGGGTGAAGACAATCCGGTGCTGATGATCCACGACGTCGGCGCAGGCGGCTTGTCGAATGCGGTGCCGGAAGTCGTCGCTGCGGGCGGCGGCGGCGGGCGGGTCGACCTTGCGCAGGTTCCGAGCGCCGAATCGGGCATGTCGCCGCTCGAACTCTGGTGCAATGAAGCCCAGGAGCGCTATGTGCTGGCACTCACCGCCGACCGCCTCGGCGAGTTCGAGGCCATGGGCCGGCGCGAGCGCTGTCCGGTCGCGGTGATCGGCCATGCGACCGGCGACGGCGTGCTCCTGGTTGAGGATTCCCGCAGCGGCGAACGGGTGGTGGACATGCCGGTCGCCGACCTGCTCGGGCGACCGCCGCGCATGCGCCGGGACGCCACACGCCGACGACGCCGCGGCGACGGTTTCGCTGCGGCGGGGATTGATGCCGGCGACGCGCTCTCACGTCTGTTGCGCCTGCCGGCCATCGCGGACAAGGGATTTCTGGTGACGATAGGCGATCGGTCCGTGGGGGGGCTGGTCAGCCGCGATCCACTGGTCGGTCCCTGGCAAGTGCCGGTCAGCGATGTCGCCGTAACGCTCTCCGGCCTGCGCGGCCATGCGGGCGAGGCGATGGCGCTCGGCGAGAGACCCGCGATTGCCGTCCTCGATGCGCCGGCGTCGGGCCGCATGGCGGTTGGCGAGGCGATCACCAACATCGCTGCGGCCGACGTGCGCCGCATCGGCGACATCAAACTGTCGGCGAACTGGATGGCCGCCTGTGGCGAGCCCGGCGAGGACGCGGACCTGTTCGACACGGTGCGTGCGATTGGCGAGGAGCTCTGCCCGGCACTCGGCATCGCGATACCGGTCGGCAAGGATTCGCTGTCCATGCGCACGACCTGGGGCGAGGGCACAGAGCGCCATTCAGTGCTTGCGCCATTGTCGCTGGTCGTGTCGGCGTTCGCACCGGTCGGCGACGCGCGGCGAACGCTGACACCGGTGCTCGATCGCACGCCGGCACAATCGGCGCTGATCCTGATCGACCTGGGCGCCGGTCGTGACCGCCTCGGCGGCTCCTGCCTGGCGCAGGTCTACGGACACATCGGCGATGTCCCGCCCGATCTCGACGATGCGCGGCTGCTCCTCGGATTCTTCGCGGCAGTTCGCGAACTCGCGCTCGCCGGTATCGTCCTCGCGTATCACGACCGGTCGGATGGCGGTCTGGCGGTGACACTGCTCGAAATGGCCTTCGCCGGGCGTGCCGGCTTCGATGTCGATCTCGGCAGGACTACGGATGCCTGCGCTGCGGTGTTCAGCGAAGAACTGGGCGCGGTGCTGCAGGTGCACGAAGCCGACGTGGCGCGCGCGCTGGCGCTGCTTGCGCATCACGGTCTCGGACCGTGCAGCCGGCGCATCGGCACGGTCGTCCCCGGCCGACGCCTGCGCTTCGCCACCGACGGTCGCGTGCTGCTGGACGGCGATCGGGTGGCGTGGCGCGAAATCTGGTCGGAAACGAGCTGGCGCATGCAGCGGCTGCGCGACGACCCGGCGTGTGCCGACGAGGAGCAGGCCGCCCGACTCGACGAAACGGATCCCGGGTTGTGCTGGCGGCCGGCATTCGATCCCGACCTGGACATCGCGGCGCCGATGATCGCAACCGGTGCGCGCCCGCGCGTCGCGGTGCTGCGTGAGCAGGGCGTCAACAGCCAGGTCGAGATGGCGGCCGCATTCGACCGTGCCGGATTTGCCGCAGTCGACCTGCACATGACCGACGTGATCGACCGCGGCGCGTCGCTCGACGGATTCCAGCTGCTGGTCGCCTGTGGCGGATTCAGCTACGGCGATGTCCTGGGCGCAGGCGAGGGCTGGGCAAAATCGATCCTGTTCAACACGCGGGCGCGTGCGGCGTTCGAACGCTGGTTCAGCGCCGGCGAGCGGCTGACGCTTGGCGTCTGCAATGGCTGCCAGATGCTCGCATCGCTCGCCGAACTGATACCGGGGACGGAAGCCTGGCCGCGATTCCGGCGCAACCGTTCCGAGCAGTTCGAGGGGCGCCTGTCACTGGTCGAGATTCAGGCGACGCCTTCGCCGTTCTTCGCCGGCATGGCCGGATCGATCCTGCCGATCGCGGTCGCGCACGGTGAAGGCCGTGCGGAGTTCCGCGATGCGACCCAGCAGGCCGCGGCGCGCGCGCTGGTTGCCATGCGGTTCGTCGACGGCCAGGGCCGCACGGCCATGCGTTATCCGGCAAATCCGAATGGCTCGCCGGACGGCATCGCTGGACTCACCTCGGCGGACGGCCGCGTCACGATCGTGATGCCGCATCCGGAGCGCGTATTCCGTTCGGCGCAGAACTCCTGGCGGCCCGCCGGGGCTGGCGAGGACAGCGGATGGATGCGGCTGTTTCGCAATGCGCGGCGGGCGCTCGGCTGACGATCACGCGCCGGGTGCGCGCTCCGGCAGACTCGTTACCCGGGTCGAATCGTCCGCGAAGTAGCGCCGCACCATCATTGCCTGTTGCAGGCGTCCCCGGCGCACATAGGCCTGGTACAACAGGTCCTTGACGACCTCCAGGAGGACTGCCGCCTGGAACGCATCGATGACCGGCAGCGTCGCGCGGCCCGGTGCATCGACGTCGAACAGGATTTTCTTGACCACGGCGAACGACTCGTCGTCGAGTTCCGCCAGCCGGCGGATGTTCGCGAGCTCATCATAAAGCGCGAGCTTGCCGTCCTCGCCGAGGTCCGCGAATACGCCCTGGGCCACGCGCCGGCACATCGAAGCGAAAGCGTTGTAGCAGGCCGCGGAGAAACACGAGAAGGCCTCCTTCAACAGCTGCTCGGTCTCCTCGGGCAGATGCGTGAAGTTGAAGCGCTCGCGCGGGCGTTCGAGTTCGACGAAATTCGGTGCGAGTTCGACGCGGCTGCCGCCATACAGCTTGACCGTGAAGCGCAGGAAGATCGGCGCATTGCAGGCCTCGCAGCGGTACACCAGGCCCACCTGCGCCGGCTTGTGCTGCTGCAGCACGTTGAAATCCGGCACCGACGCCGGCGATATGTGCGCGAGCACCTGGCAGTGCGGGCAATTGAGCGCGAGACCCGTATCCTGGTCATGGTGCAAACGCCCGGCTGAATCGATGTAAACCGCCATGCGCACCTTGGGCCGTCTAACGCTTCCATTCTAGCCGAATTGTGGGCGTTGGACCGGCTTCAGGCGTGCAGGGGCTTGTAGCGCAGCCGGTGCGGCTGGTCGGCCTGGTCGCCCTTGCGACGCCGCAGGTCCGCTACATAGTCCTGGTAGTTGCCCTCGAACCAGACCACCTCGCTGTCGCCCTCGAACGCCAGGATGTGGGTCGCGATGCGATCCAGGAACCAGCGGTCGTGCGAGATCACGACGGCGCAGCCCGGGAAGTTCAACAAGGCTTCTTCGAGCGCGCGCAGCGTTTCGACGTCGAGATCGTTGGTGGGTTCGTCGAGCAGCAATACGTTGGCGCCGCTCTTCAGGAGCTTCGCGAGGTGCACGCGATTGCGCTCGCCGCCCGACAGTTCGCCGATCTGCTGCTGTTGCTGGTTGCCGCGGAAGTTGAACCTTCCGACGTAACCGCGCGATGGCGTTTCGTAGTTGCCGACCTTGATGATGTCCTGGCCACCGGAGATCTCCTGCCAGACGGTCTTGCTGTCATCGAGGGAATCGCGCGACTGGTCAACGCTCGCGATCTGGACCGTCGGGCCGGTGCGGATCGTGCCGGCGTCCGGCTGCTCAGCTCCCGTCAACATCCGAAACAGCGTGGTTTTGCCGGCACCGTTCGGTCCGATGATGCCGACGATTCCGCCGGGCGGCAGCTTGAATGACAGTCCGTCGATCAGCAGCCGCTCGCCATAGGCCTTGCGCAACCCGTCGACCTCGATTACGAGATCGCCGAGCCGCGGCCCGGGCGGGATATAGATCTCGTTCGTTTCGTTGCGCGCCTGAAACTCGACTGACGACAGCTCGTCGAATTGCCGCAGGCGCGCCTTGCTCTTGGCCTGGCGTGCCTTCGGATTCGCACGAACCCACTCGAGTTCGCGTGCGAGTGTCTTGCGCAGCCCCTCCTGCTGCTTCTCCTCCGTCGCAAGCCGGCGCTCCTTCTGTTCGAGCCACGACGAATAGTTGCCCTCCCACGGAATGCCGTGCCCGCGGTCGAGTTCGAGGATCCAGCCGGCGACGTTGTCGAGGAAGTACCGGTCGTGCGTGACGCAGATGACGGTGCTCGGGTACTGCTCGAGATATTTCTCCAGCCAGGCGACGGATTCGGCGTCGAGATGGTTCGTCGGTTCGTCGAGCAGCAGCATGTCGGGCTTTGACAGCAGCAGCCGGCAGAGCGCGACACGACGCCGTTCGCCGCCGGACAGCTGCGAAATCTTCGCTTCCCAGGGCGGTAGCCTGAGCGCGTCCGCGGCCACGTCCAGCTGCCGTTCCAGGTTGTGGCCGTCGACCGTCGCGAGGAATGACTCGAGCGCTCCCTGTTCGGCGGCGAGCTTGTCGAAATCGGCATCAGGCTCGGTGTAGAGGGCATACACCTGATCGAGACGGGCGAGGGCGTCCTTGACCGGCTTGACCGACTCCTCGACGATCGCGCGCACATCGGCATCCGGATCGAGTTGCGGCTCCTGTGGCAACAGGCCGACCTTGATCCCGGGCTGCGGCCGTGCCTCGCCCTCGATGTCGGTGTCGGTTCCCGCCATGATGCGCAGCAGCGTCGACTTGCCCGAGCCATTCAGGCCGAGCACGCCGATCTTCGCACCGGGGAAAAACGACAGCGAAATGTCGCGCAGGATATGCCGCTTCGGCGGCACTACCTTGCCGACGCGATTCATCGTGTAAATGTACTGGGCCATGCACGTCACCGGATTGCGGGGCGCGGATTATCAGCGATGCGCGCGGCCGCCGCCAGACGGTTTCGCGACGCCCATGCTAGTCTGCCCGGGGTTAATCCACTGGGCGGCGACGCGTGGCTGAGAACGGCGGACCGGAAACCTGCGTCGTTGCCGGCGAACGGATCGCCCGCTATGCCTTTGGCGACGGTCATCCATTCGGCCCCGACCGGCACGAAGCCTTCTGGCGGGAGCTGGTCGCCCAGGGACTCGATCGCCGCATCCTGCAGCTGGCGCCTCGCGCGGCCACGCGCCGCGAACTCGAGCTGTTCCACCGGCCGGAGTACGTCGACCTGGTACAGGCGAAATCCGCGAGCGGCGACGGTTTCCTGGATGCCGGCGATACGCCGGCCTGGAAAGGGGTGTTCGAGGCGGCGAGCGACGTCGTCGGCGCATCGCTGGTTGCCGCCGATGCCCTGATGGAAGCAAGAGTGAAACGCGGATTCGTGCCCATTGCCGGATTGCACCATGCGGGGCGCGGGCACGCGGCCGGCTTTTGCGTCTTCAACGACATCGGCGTGGTCGTCGAACACCTGAAACGGGCGCACGGCCTTGCGCGGATCGCCTACGTGGACATCGACGCGCACCATGGCGACGGCGTCTATTACGGTTTCGAGGACGATCCGTCGCTGATCTTCGCGGATCTGCACGAGGACGGTCGCTATCTGTATCCGGGCACCGGCGCCGACGCGGAAACCGGCACGGGCAGCGCGACCGGCTCCAAGCTGAATCTGTCGTTGCCGCCCGGCGCTGGCGATGCGGAATTCCTCGCGGCCTGGCCGGCCGTCGAATCGCATATCGAGCGCCACGCGCCGGAGTTCGTCATCTTCCAGTGCGGCGCGGACAGCCTGGGGGGCGATCCGATCACCCACCTGAACTTGACCGAGGAGGCTCACGCGCATGCCGCGAAGCGGCTCTGCGCCGTCGCCGACCGGCATGCCGGCGGGAGAATCCTGGGCGTCGGTGGTGGCGGCTACAACCGGCGCAATCTCGCGCGCGCCTGGACCCGTGTCGTGCAGGCGTTCGTCGAAGCGGCCTGACCGAAAGCCTTTCGGGTAGACTGCGGGCCTCCGTTTTCCGGCGCGCACCAAGGAACCCCATGTTCGGTCCCGGCATGAGTATTGAATCCTTCGATCCCGAACTGGCGGACGCGATGAATGCCGAGCGACGCCGGCAGGAAGATCATCTGGAACTCATCGCCTCGGAAAACTATGCGAGCCCGCGCGTGCTCGAGGCCCAGGGCTCGGTGCTGACGAACAAGTACGCGGAGGGTTACCCGGGCAAGCGTTATTACGGCGGCTGCGAGTTTGTCGATGTCGCGGAACAGCTCGCGATCGATCGCGCAAAGAAACTGTTCGGCGCCGCCTACGCGAACGTGCAGCCTCACTCGGGATCGCAGGCTAATGCGGCGGTCTACCTTGCGCTGCTGAAGCCCGGCGACACGCTGCTCGGCATGAGCCTCGACCATGGCGGTCACCTGACGCATGGCGCCAAGGTCAATTTCTCCGGCAAGTTGTTCCACGCCGTACAGTACGGTCTCGATGCGGCCACCGGCGAGATCGATTACCGGAAGGTCGAGCAGCTCGCGCAGGAGCACCGGCCGAAGATGATCCTCGCCGGTTTTTCCGCGTACTCGCGCGTCGTCGACTGGCAGCGCTTCCGGTCGATTGCCGACGCCGTCGGCGCGTGGTTCGTCGTCGACATGGCCCACGTCGCCGGACTGGTGGCGGCCGGCGTGTATCCGAACCCGGTGCCCATCGCGGATGTCGTCACGACCACGACGCACAAGACACTGCGCGGTCCGCGTGGCGGGTTGATCCTCGCGCGCGAGCACCCGGACCTGCACAAGAAACTGAACTCGATGATTTTTCCGGGCACGCAGGGCGGACCGCTGATGCACGTGATCGCGGCCAAGGCAGTGGCCCTGCTCGAGGCGCTGTCGCCGGATTTCCGGGCATACCAGCAGCGGGTCGTCGCGAACGCCCGGGCCATGGCCAGTGCGTTGCAGGACCGCGGGCATCGCATCGTGTCCGGCGGAACCGACAACCACCTGTTCCTGCTCGATCTTATCGGCCGGGACTACACCGGCAAGGATGCTGACGCGGCGCTCGGCAGCGCGCACATCACCGTCAACAAGAACGCCGTGCCGAACGACCCGCGTCCGCCGTTCGTCACGAGCGGATTGCGGATCGGCACGCCGGCGATCACGACGCGGGGATTTGGCGAACCGGAAGCCCGGCAGGTGGGCGGCTGGATCGCGGATGTCCTGGATGCGATGGGCGACCATTCGACCATCGAGCGCGTGCGCGCCGAAGTCCTGGCGGTCTGCCGGCGTTTCCCCGTTTACGCCTGAAGGCGCCGGAGGGCGGCAGTGCACTGCCCATTCTGTAATCACGCCGATACCAAGGTGACGGATTCGCGGCTCGCGGGCGAAGGCCACCAGATCCGCCGGCGGCGCGAATGCCAGGCCTGTGGCGAGCGCTTCACGACATTCGAGACGGCGGAACTCGTGATGCCGCAGGTCGTGAAGAACGACCAGTCGCGCCAGCCATTCGACGAGCACAAGCTGCGCGGCGGCATCATGAAGGCACTGGAGAAGCGCCCCGTCGGTCGCGAAGAGGTCGAGTCGGCGATCGAGCGCATCAGCCATCGGTTGCGCACATTCGGGGAGCGGGAGGTCGCGTCGCGAACGATCGGCGAGATCGTCATGGAGGAATTGCGCCTGCTCGACGAGGTGGCCTACGTGCGTTACGCATCGGTTTACCACCGGTTCAAGGACGTCGACTCTTTTCGCGAGCAGATCGAGAAGCTCGGCAAGGGCCGCCCCGGAGATCCGGCCGCGGGGCAGATGTCGCTGCTGCCATCCCAGGGTCGCGACGGACGCAGCAAGCGATGAAAGCGTCCAACGACCTGACCCGGGACCATATGCAGCGGGCGCTGGAGCTCGCCAGACGTGGCCTCTGGACCACCGATCCCAATCCGCGCGTCGGCTGTGTCATTGCCGCAGGCGAGCGCGTCATCGCAGAGGGCTGGCACGAACGCGCGGGCTTGCCGCATGCCGAGGCGATGGCGCTCGCGGCGGCGGGATCCGACGCCCGCGGTGCCACCGCCTATGTGACGCTCGAGCCCTGCTGTCATCAGGGTCGCACGCCGCCTTGCGCCGACGCATTGATCGCCGCCGGCATCACGCGGGTCCACTACGCGGTGCGCGACCCGAATCCGCGCGTCAGCGGCGGCGGTGCCGCGCGCCTGGCCGCAGCCGGCGTCGAGGTCGAGCAAGGTCCGCTCGCCGATCAGGCGCGTGCGCTGAATGCGGGTTTCCTGTCGCGCATGGAGCGCGGTCGACCCTGGTTGCGGCTGAAGCTGGCGGCCAGTCTCGACGGCGGCACGGCGCTTGCGAACGGCGAGAGCCGCTGGATCACCGGAGTCGGCGCACGCGCCGACGTCCAGCAGGTCCGGGCGCAGTCCTCGGCCGTGATGACCGGCGTCGCGACCATCCTCGCGGACGATCCGCGTCTCGACGTGCGCCTGCCGGGAGCCACGCGGCAGCCGCTTCGTATCGTGCTGGATTCGCGACTGCGCATGCCGCCGACCGCGCGCGCCATCGCGCCGCCGGGCCGGTTGTTGGTGCTGACCGCGAGCCGCGATGCCGCGCGGCGCAGGGCGCTCGCGCAGGTTGGCGCGGCGTTCCTCGACGTTCCCGCCGGTGCGCCGGGTCTCGATCTGCCGGCCGCACTCGAACTCCTTGCCCGGCAGGAGGAGATCAACGAACTGCTGGTCGAATGCGGGCCCACGCTCGGCGGTGCGCTGCTTGCCGCCGGACTGGTGGACGAGTGGATCCTCTACCTCGCGCCGGTTCTGCTCGGCGCCGACGCGCGGCCGCTTGTGGAGATCCCGGCGATCGCGGCGATGAAGGATCGCCTGGCGTTCTCGATCGTGGATCAGCGCCTGATCGGCGGCGACCTCCGGTTGACGCTGATGCCGGACCGGAACTGAGCAGCCGTGTTTACCGGAATCGTGCGCGTCATCGGGCATGTGGTCACCTCGCGGCAGGCGGGTGGTGCGCTCGAACTCGAGATCGGCTGTCGCGGCCTGCCGTCCGGGACATGGAAAGTGGGCGACAGTATCTGCGTCGCGGGCGTTTGCCTCACCGTGTCCGGTATCGGACCGGAAAGTTTCCGGTCAATCGCATCGTCGGAGACGCTCGGGAGCACGACGCTCGGTGGCCTGTCACCGGGCGACCCGGTGAATCTCGAACCGGCGCTGGCAGCCGGCGACCTGCTGGGAGGACACTTCGTGACCGGCCATGTCGACGGCGTGGCGCGGATCGCGAAAGCCCGCGAAGATGCCGGTTCGCTCCGGCTCGAGATCGCGCCACCACCATCGGTCGCGCGTCTGGTGGCCTCCAAGGGATCGGTGACCATCGATGGCGTCAGTCTCACCGTGAATGAAGTGTCCGGCGCGACCTTCGGCGTCAACCTCGTGCCGCATACGCGCGCCGCGACGACGCTTGGTGCGGCCCGGCAGGACCAGGCCGTGAACCTCGAAGCCGATATCCTGGCGCGCTACCTCGAGCGCCTGCTCGACCCGCGCGTGACTCCATGAACAGCATCGACGAACTGGTCAGCGAGCTGCGCGCCGGACGCATGGTCATCGTCGTCGATGACGAGGATCGCGAGAACGAGGGAGACCTGGTCGTCGCGGCCGCGAGCGTGCGGGCCGAGGACATCAATTTCATGGCGCGGTTCGGGCGCGGACTGATCTGCCTGACCATGACGCCGGACCGGTGTGAGGCACTGCGACTGCCATTGATGGTCGGGCAGAGCGGCGACCGGCACGGTACGAACTTCACTGTCAGCATCGAAGCCGCGCAAGGCGTCACGACGGGGATCTCCGCGCAGGATCGCGCGCTGACTGTCAGGACGGCAGTCGCGGCCGGCGCGCGTCCGCAGGACCTGCGCCAGCCAGGGCATGTTTTCCCGTTGATGGCGCGCCCCGGTGGCGTGCTCGCCCGGGCCGGGCACACGGAAGCGGGATGCGATCTTGCCCGACTCGCGGGTCTGGAGCCGGCATCGGTGATCGTCGAGATCCTGAACGAGGACGGTTCCATGGCCCGCCGCCCTGATCTCGAGCGCTTTGCCGCGGAGCACGGGCTCAAGATCGGTTCGATTGCCGATCTGATCCGTTACCGCCTGGCGAACGAAAGCAGCATTGATCGGGTGGCGGACCGGATGATCCAAACGGAGTTCGGCCCGTTTCGCATGGTGTGGTACGAGGACCGTGTCCACCAGACGCTGCACGCGGCGCTCGTTCGCGGGGCACCGTCCGGATCGGCGCCGGTGCTGGTTCGCGTACACGTGCATGACGTCCTGCGCGACGATTTCGCGCTGCAGCCGGACCACGGCGGCTGGACCCTGCGGGCGGCGCTCGCGCGCATCGCGCGCGAGGACGCGGGCATCCTGGTCGTGCTGCGGCAGCAGGACGCCACCGGTGCGCTGCTGCAATCGCTGCGTGCCGCCCGACAGCCCCTCGATGCCGGCGATGCGGCGGCCGAAGGCGGCACCATCCTGCGGACCCACGGCATCGGCGCGCAGATCCTGCGCGATCTCGGCGTGCGCCGCATGCGCGTATTGTCCGCGCCGCGACAGTTGCGCGGCATCGCCGCGTTCGGGCTTGAAATCACCGGTTACGAGGACTGAGCGGCGGCGCCAGGGCGTTATACTCCGGGCATGCATGGCGTCAGCGTCATCGAGGGAGATCTGGATGCGGCCGGGCTGCGCATCACGATCGTTGCAGCGCGATTCAACGAACCGATCGTCGAGCGCCTGCTCGGTGGCGCCGTGGAAACGCTGCTCCAGCACGGTGCGGAGCCGTCGGCACTGTCGATCGTGCGGGTTCCCGGCGCATTCGACCTGCCGGTGATCGCACGGAAAGTCGCCGAGGTCCGGCGACCGGATGCGATCATCGCCGTTGGCGCGGTCATTCGCGGCGAGACCGCGCATTTCGATTATGTCGCCGGCGAATGTGCATCGGGACTGACGCGCATCGCGGACGATACCGGCATACCGATCGCATTCGGCGTCCTGACCACGGATTCCGTCGAGCAGGCCGAGGAGCGAGCCGGGGGCAGCGAGGGCAATCGCGGCGCTGACGCTGCGCTCGCGGCGATCCGGCTTGCGACATTGAGCCGCAAGCTGGGTAACCGGCCGTGACCCAGGCATCGCGCCAGTCCGCGCAGGCGCGGAACGCCGCCCGCAGGCTGCTCGTCCAGGCGCTCTACCAGCGCCTGGTCGGCGGGCAGGACTGGCAGGAACTGTACGGCCAGTACAGTACCGATCCTGCTTTTTCGCGCGCCGATGCGGCGTACTTCCGGCAGGCACTCGAGGCGGTCTGCAATGGCGCCGAGTCGCTCGACCTGGAACTGCGACATCATTCGGACATCGAACCGGCCAGGCTTGACCCGGTCGAACATGCCATCCTGCAACTGGGGCTCTGGGAACTGATGGCGCAGTCCGACATACCCTACAAGGTCGTCATCAATGAAGCGGTCGGACTGGCCAGGCGTTTCGGCGCGACCGACGGTTACCGTTACGTGAACGCGGTGCTCGACAAGGCCTCGCGCGGGCACCGCGCGATCGAACGAGGCGAGGTCGCCTGAACCGCCCATGCCGTCCCGCGAATTCGAACTGATCGATCGGCACTTCACGCGCCGCGGCGCCGCGCGCAGCGATCTGGTGCTCGGCGTCGGGGACGACGCCGCGCTGGTGGCGCCTCCAGCGGGTGCCGAACTCGTGCTGGCGCTCGATACGATCGTCGAGCACTCGCATTTCCCTGCGGGCATGGACGCCCGCTTCGTCGGCCACCGGGTACTCGCGGTGAACCTGTCGGATCTCGCAGCCATGGGCGCGGAGCCTTCCTGGGCGCTACTGGGCCTCACGCTGCCCGCGGCCGACGAGCACTGGCTCACGGGGTTCTCGTCGGGCCTCGATGCCCTCGCGCGCCGGTCAGGCGTCGCACTCGTCGGTGGCGACACGACGCGTGGGCCGTTGACGGCGACCATTGCGCTTGCCGGCACGGTGCCGGCGGGACAGGCGCTCCGGCGCGACGGGGCCGAGCCCGGCGACGACCTGTGGATCAGCGGCACACCCGGTGATGCTGCTGCGGGGCTTGCGATCCTTCAGGGCCGGCTGCCGGGGCAGGGCCGCGCGCGCGATGCGCTGCTGCACCGATTCCAGCTGCCCGAGGCGAGAGTCGCGCTTGGCGTGGCGTTGCGCGGCATCGCGACCGCGTGCATTGACGTCTCGGACGGGCTGGCAGGGGATCTGGCAAAGCTCTGCGCTGCCAGCCGTGTCGGCGCGGACATCGACAGCCGGGAATTGCCGCTGTCGGCCGGACTCTGTTCTGTCGCCGGTCCCGAGGCAAGGCTGCGCTTCGCGCTCGGCGGCGGCGACGATTACGAGTTGCTGTTCACCGCACCCGCGGCGGAACGCGCCCGGCTGGCGGCGCTGGAAGCGGGCGCGGTGCTGCGGCGGATCGGCGTCGTCAGCGAGGACGCGGGCGTTCGCATCGATGGCACGCCGCCCGAGCGAGAGCCGGGTCACGGTTTCGACCACTTCGCAGACTGACCCCGGGGCTGCGGACGAAGCGCGATCCGGGTCACGGTTCCATCCCGGTTTAACGAAATATGCTCACTCGGTAGCCGGTGGCTTCCGCCTGCCGGACTGGTTGTTGAGGAGTTCGCCATCGTAACCGCAACTGTGCCGACCATCCGACGGCCCGCGGAGGGCGATGCCGGCATCGGCGAGCGCATCGGCAAGTACGAAGTGATCCGGGAAGTCGGCAAGGGCTCGACCGGCACGGTGTACCTCTCGCACGACCAGAACTACGGGCGCGACGTGGCGATCAAGGCCTACCGGATCGCCGGCGACGAAGACCCGGCTCGCGCCAAAGTCGCGCGCAAGATGTTCCTGTCCGAAGCCCACATGGTCGGGATGCTGCAGCACCCGAACATCATGCCGATCTACGACGCAGGCGAGGAAAACGGCTACTACTACGTCGTCACCGAATTCATCCACGGCGCCCGGACCCTCTCCGCGTACACGCGCCCCAACAATCTGCTGCCGGTCGAAGACGTGCTGACCTTGATGTTCAAGTGTGCAAAGGCGCTGCATTACGCCCATTCGCGCGGCGTGATCCACCGCGACATCAAGCCCAGCAACCTGATGCTGACCACCGACAGCGACCTGCGCCTGATCGATTTCGGCATCGCGCTGCATGCCGACGCGGATTTCTCGCGCATCGAGGGCATCGCCGGCAGCCCGAGTTACATGTCGCCGGAACAGGTGCAGTCGTTCGAGCTGACCAACCATTCCGACCTGTATTCGCTTGGCGCCGTGATGTACGAGTTGCTGACCGGCCACCGGCCGTTTCGCGCGGGTGCACTCGCGAAGCTGCTGCACCAGATCGTCTACGCGACGCCGCCGCCGATGCTGTCGATCAGGGATGACCTGCCGGCGGAGCTGGAAGTCGTGGTCGCGACGGCGATGCACAAGGAACCCGACAAGCGCTATCCAAACGGCGCCGAATTCGCCAATGCGATCGCGAAGATATATTCGCAGCTGCGTTCGCAGTCAGGCCGGGTCGATCGCCAGGAGCATTTCAACCTGCTGCGGCGCCTGAAGTTTTTCCACGATTTCTCGTCAGGGGAGATCTGGGAGGTGCTGCGCGCCGGCACCTGGCAGACGCACGCCCGCGGCGACGAAATCGTGCGGGCGGGCGGCGTCGACGACCGCTTTTATGTGATCGT
>JALYJS010000120.1 GCA_030799345.1 Pseudomonadota bacterium
GTCTACGATTCCTTAGAGCGGTCGCAGGCAGCAAATTGATCTTCGAATTCGAGATAGAAATTCTGCAATGGCTGAATAGCCTTGCAGGACAGTATCCGGTTCTGGACCGAACAGTCATGCAGGCTCACCGCATGGCGACAGTAAAGATGCTGTTGCCCATGGCCCTGCTCTGGTACCTCTGGTTCAAAGGCGCGACGTTCAGGCGACAGGTATTCAGCGGTATCCTCGGCGGAGTGCTCGCGTTAGCCGTTTCGCGGCTCATCCAGAATTTTTCCCCTCACCGCCCGCGACCCGCGCTGTCGGATGAATTCGAATTTACAATCCCCGCCGGCGCATCGGCGCTGGACTGGAGTTCGTTTCCAAGCGACCACGCGGCGATTACTTTCGCGATTGCCACGGCAATCTTTGCCGCCTCACGACCGCTTGGGCTGTTCACGTTTGCCTATGTCACCGTCGTTGCTTGCCTCCCGCGCCTTTACGGCGGCTACCACTATCCCAGTGACCTGCTCGCGGGAGCTGCTATCGGTGTCTTGTGCGTAAAGCTTGCCTCGTTGCCGCTGCGGCCAATCGACCGGCTCTACGGGCTTGCGTCGCGGTTCGAAGAGCGGAACGCCCCGCTTTTCTACCTGTTTGCGTTCATCATCTGCTTCCAGCTGACGACATTCTTCGACGATATTCGCCGCCTCGGCACGCTCGCGCTCATCGGGCTGCGCTCTGTCTTCTGACACCCTGCGGGTAGTCAGATCCAGCCGGCTTTCAGGTACCACTCGAAAGTGCGCCGCAGCCCGTCTTCGAGCGGGACTTTCGGCTGGAAGCCCAGTACGCGCTGTGCTTTTTCGATCGAAAATGCCCGGCTTTTGATGAAGAAGTCGAGCCGGCGCGGATAGAGTGGCGGCTCTATGCCAAAGGGTTTGCACATCCACTCGCAAACCACCGCCGCGGCCATGACCGGCGCTACCGGGATGTGTCCGCGCCGCACCTTCCTGCCCATTACGCGAGCCACCGTATCAACGAGGTCCTTCAGCGTCGTATGCACGGGACCGCCCAGGATAAACGTCTCGCCGACGGCATCCGGATGCTCTCCGCAGAGGATGATTCCGTCCACCAGGTCGGTCACGTAGGTCATGTGATAGAGCACGTCGCCGGAGCCGATCATCCGGAAAGTGCCTTTGTATACGGTCGCAAAAAGCTTCAGGAACCGGCGGTCTCCCGGTCCGTATATGCCCAATGGACGGAAGATGACGCCGGGGAGATCCGCATCGATTCGCTCGCGCGCCAACTGCTCGCCCTCGAGCTTGGTCGCCTGGTACACGTCGCCGGGAGTAAAAGGCGCGTTCTCGTCGGCAGGAATATGCTGGACATCGCCATCCACGCCGACCGTACTGCAGTGCACGACCCTCCCCGAGTGCCCGCGTTCAACGGCGTCCAGCACATTGCGCGTTCCTTCTACATTCACTTCCCGGTAGTAGTCATCGGGATGCCGTGCTTCACGGTAGACGGCCGCGATGTGATAAACGACATCGCACCCCTCGACGGCCCGCAACACGGCCTGCGCGTCCGCAATATCCCCGGCGCATATTTCGATCCCGTCCTGCACCAGGGCACCGGCCTTCTCGGGATCACGCACGAGGGCGCGGACTTCGTGACCGCGCGCTTTTAGTGCGCGCGCGAGATGCCCGCCCGTAAAACCTGTCGCTCCAGTGACCATTACGCGCATTTCACGCTCCGACCGGTGCCACCACAGCCAGGTTCACCAGTTGCGCCACGCGCGCACGGACCGCGTCGAGATTCGCTTCGGTCGTCGCCCAGTTCGTGCGTCGCAGGACGAGATCGTCGACGCATCGGACCGCTTCTTCATCGATCACACGCTGCAACGCAACGCTCGCGGTTTCGGCCTCTGTCTCCAGAAATCGCCGTGCGTCGGTCAACAGTGAGGTTGCCGGCGACAACACAGGTTGGGTCGCGCTGGAATGCGGCTTACTGTCGATGCCGATCAGAGTCAGCATCTGGTGCGCGACTTCGGCTGCAGTCGTGAACTTCACGCCCGACATACTGTACAGACCTTCGAGGC
>JALYJS010000164.1 GCA_030799345.1 Pseudomonadota bacterium
AGCGCGCGGTTGTGGTCGAGCCGCATCATCGCCGTGAAGTTGCGGCGCGCGATGTCCGGCGCATTCGAAGCCGCGATCAGCGAATTCGTGTTCGCCGGGTTGCCGACGACGAGAATGCGAACGTCGCGGCTCGCCGATTCGTTGATCGCGCGGCCCTGGGCCGAGAAAATCTGCGCATTCGCGAGCAGCAGGTCCTTGCGCTCCATGCCGGGCCCGCGCGGGCGCGCGCCGACCAGCATCGCGTAGTCGCAGTCCTTGAAAGCGGCCTTGGCGTCGTCGGTCGCGGTGATTCGGTTCAGCGTCGGGAACGCGCAGTCCATCAGCTCCATGACGACGCCGGCGAGCGAAGGCAGGGCGGGCGTGATCTCGAGCAGATTCAGGTTGACCGGGCGGTCGGTGCCGAGCATCTGGCCGGACGCGACGCGGAAGGCGAGTGCGTAGCCGATCTGGCCGGCGGCGCCGGTGATGGTGACGGTGGCGGGCTTCTTCAAGCGGGGCTCCCGGATGGCCGCGAAAGGGGCCGTAGTGTAGCAGCGGTAAATTGGAGGGGACGCGCCCCTTCATGTCCGGTCGAGGTACCAGAGCCGCAGGGCGAATGCGAACCCGGCGCCACCGCAGGCGGCGAACAGCAGCATCATCGGCCTGTAGCCCGCAGGGTTCGCGGAGCCCGCGCCGAATGCGTCGTTGAGGTGGCCCGCGGCGAGGTTCGCGGCCGCGATGCCGACATTGAGGCCGACCGAGAGCACGGCGAACGCGGTCCCGAGCCGCGCGGTGGGCACGAGCCGCGACGCGAGCGGCCACAGCACCGCGGGCACCAGCGAGTAGCTGATCCCGATCAGCACCGTGCCGATCCACAACGGCAGCGCGGCAGACATCATCGTGACCACGGCCAGCGGTAGCAGCAACGTGCCGAAAGCGAGCAGCGGCGCCGGACGCCCGCTGCGATCGGAGAGCCAGCCGAAGAAGGGCGTCGCGAAGAGTGCGGCGAGGTACACGGTGCCGTTGATCGCGCCTGCGGCGGCGAGTTCGAGCCCGTGCGCATGCTGGAAGAACTTGATCGAGAAGGTGCTGCGGAACGCGAAGATTACCGCGTACCACAGCATGCACAGCGCGAGCAGTTGCCAGAAACCCGGGCCGAACCGGTAGAGATCGCGCCAGGCGAAAGCGGGCGTGGCAGCGCGCGGGTGAGTCGCATCGCGGCCATCGTCGAGGCGCCAGTATGCGAGCGCCATCGCGAGTGAGAGCCCCGCGAAGAGCGCGGCGACGAGCAGCGGCGGCTGCCAGCCATCCGCGTAGGCACCGGCGATCCACGTGGGCGAGAGATCCACCGCGAACGCGCCGGCGCGCCCGAGTGCGAGCGAGGCGCCGATCGCAAGGGCGAGATGGCGCCCGCTGAACCATCGCACGATGGACGCGAGCGTCGCGACATTGAAGGTCTCCGCGCCGATGCCGAAGACGAGCCGCCCGGCGGCCATGCCGGGAAAACCCGTGCCGAGTGCCGTGAGGAGCGCACCGCAGAAGCACAGTGCGGCGGTCGCCGCCATCATCCGGCCCGCGCCGAAGCGGTCGACCATCCAGCCGCCGACGAGCAGCAGCGCGATGTTCGGCAGGCTGTATATCGCGTTCAGCATCCCGATCTGCGTGTCGCTGAAACCGCGTTCGCGCTGCAGCAGGTCGGCGACCGGGCCGATCGAGTCGTAAACGTAGAAGTTGCCGAAATTGGCGATCGAGACGAGCGCCAGGGCGAACCAGGCGCTACGGGTGGAATTCGACGCGGCCAGGGGCATTTTCGCTAGCATGCCAGACCGAAGGGGGATGCCATGGGAATGCGGCTGACGGCGGCGATCGTGATCGGAGGCCTGTGCCTGCCGGCATGGGCGAACGGTGCGGCCGACCGCATCCTCGTGAACGGTCGTGTCCTGACCGTGGATGCGGCGGACCGCGTGGCCGAGGCGATCGCGATCCGGGACGGGCGCATCCTCGCCGTCGGCACGACGGCCGAAATCGAGCGGCTCGCGGGCCCGGGAACCGATCGCATCGACCTCGCCGGCCGAACGGCGACACCGGGCCTCATCGATGCGCACGCGCATTTTTCCTCAGGCGGCCTGCTGCGCCTCACCAACATCGATCTCAGCTTTCCGCAGGTGAAGGGGATCGCCGACATCGTGCGCCTCGCGGGCGAGCGCGCGAGCTCTGCACAGGCCGGTGACTGGATCCTCGGCCGCGGCTGGGACGAGGGCAAGCTTGCCGAGCGCCGCCTGGTTGCCGCGGCCGACCTCGATCCCGTGACGGCCGGTCACCCGGCCTGGCTGGTCCAGACCAGCGGCCACTATGGCGTCGCGAATTCCGTCGCGCTCGAGATCGCAGGCGTCACGCGCGCCACTCCCGATCCTCCCGGCGGGACCATCGACCGCGATGCGGACGGCAATCCGACCGGCATCCTGAAGGAATCGGCGATGGGCCTCGTCTCACGCCATGCGCCGAAGGCGG
>JALYJS010000189.1 GCA_030799345.1 Pseudomonadota bacterium
GCTTGGTTCAGTTCCCCGGGCCGGGGACAGGCGCCGGTCGCGGCGCAGGCGCGGGCGTGGGAGTCGGCCTCGGTGGAGTTGCCGGCGGCCGTGGCCGCGCCTGCGGGCTCTGCGGCGAATTGATCGAGGGCTGGCGCACGTGGAAAGCGCTCTGATCGCTGGTGATCAAGGCCGTGCCATTGGCGTCGACCACGCTCGCCTGCACCACGTAGGTGCCGCGCGGCAGGTTCCGCAGTTCCAGTCCGAAGCCGCTGGTCGCCGGCCGGCGATTGCCATTGACATAAAACGCCAGCGTGTGACCGGTCTGCATCGAGCCATCCAGCGCCGCTTCGACCCTGACGACGGTGTCCCCGCCGAAGAACACCTGCTCCGCCGACGGTTGGACGATCGTGAGCGACTCGTACATCGGGCCCGCCGGGTCGTCCGGGTTGCCGCTGGACGATTGATAGGTGGCGGTCTCCGGATCGCCCTCGTACGAATTGGGGTCGATCACGCTGATCAGCTTCGCGTCTGGCGCCCCCGGCTGGTCCGCGTAATGGACGATCCCGTCCCTGTCCACCCAACGCCAGATCTCCTGGGATACGGCCGCCAGGGATAATGTCAATCCGGCGAGGATCAGTAGGATGCGCATGACGACAGCATATCCCGCGCTCCGCCCAACTGACAAAACCGCGGCGGCAGAGTGTGATGCCGGTACCCCCGCCGCCGCTGCCCTGCATTTCAGAGGCTGTAATACATGTCGAACTCGACCGGGTGCGTCGACATCCGGAAGCGGGTCACTTCGCCTTCCTTGAGGCCGATATACGCGTCGATCAGGTCGTCGCTGAACACGCCCCCGCGCTTCAGGAACTCGCGATCGCGATTGAGATGATCGAGCGCCATGTCGAGCGAGTGGCAGACCTCCGGGATGTTCTTCGCTTCTTCCGGCGGCAGGTCGTACAGGTCCTTGTCCGAGGCGTCGCCCGGATGGATCTTGTTCTGGATTCCGTCGAGACCCGCCATCAGCATCGCCGCGAAAGCGAAGTACGGATTCGCCGTCGAATCCGGGAAGCGCACTTCGATACGTCGGCCCTTCGGATTCGAGACCCACGGTATGCGGATGGACGCGGAGCGGTTGCGCGCGCTGTAGGCGAGCATGACCGGCGCTTCGAATCCGGGAACCAGGCGCTTGTAGCTGTTCGTGCCGGGATTGGTGAAGGCGTTCAGTGCTTTCGCGTGCTTGATGATGCCGCCGATGTAATAAAGCGCGACGTCCGACAGTCCCGCGTAGCGCTCGCCCGCGAAAATATTCTTGCCGTCCTTCTGCAGGGACTGGTGCACATGCATGCCGCTGCCGTTGTCGCCGACCAGCGGCTTCGGCATGAAGGTCAGCGTCTTGCCGTGGCCGTGCGCGACATTCCACAGCGCGTACTTCAGGAGCTGAACTTCGTCGCCCTTCTTCGTCAGCGTGTTCGGCCCGACGTTGATCTCCCCCTGGCCACCGGTGCCGACTTCGTGGTGATGCACTTCGACTTTCAGGCCGAGTTCCTCGCAGGCCTGGCACATCGCGGTACGCAGGTCCTGGAAGCGGTCCACCGGCGGCACGGGGAAATAGCCGCCTTTCACGCTGGGACGATGGCCCATGTTGCCGCCGTCGTAGCTCGTACCCGAATTCCACGCGCCCTGCACCGAGTCGATCTGGTAGCTGCAACCGTGCAGCTCGTTGGTCCAGCGCGCGCTGTCGAAGATGAAGAATTCATTCTCGGGACCGAACAGGCAGGTTTCCGCGATGCCGGTGGACTTGAGATAGGACTCCGCGCGCTTGCCGAGCGAGCGCGGATCGCGGCTGTAGCCCTGCATCGTCGTCGGCTCGATGACGTCGCAGCGCAGGAGCAGCGTGGTCTCTTCGAAGAACGGATCGAGCATCGCGGTCGTCGGATCCGGCATCAGGATCATGTCGGACTCGTTGATGCCCTTCCATCCGGCGATCGACGAACCGTCGAACATCTTGCCGTCGACGAAGAAGTCCTCGTCGACCATGCGCGTCGGGATGGTGACGTGCTGTTCCTTGCCCCGCGAATCCGTGAAGCGCAGGTCGCAGTAGGTCGCTTCCTTTTCCTTGATGAACTTGACGACTTCAGCGGGGGTCATGGTTCTCTCCGTAAATCTGCTGGCGATGGGTCGCGATCCCTGTTGTGGTGCAAGGATTGTGCCAGACGCGAAGTATTGTTTATCAATAGATAATCAATGGGTTGAAGACGTCAATTGGTGAGGGGCGCCAGCTTCGCACCATGCTGGTGCGCGCAGTCTAATCCATGCACCAGCCTGGTGCTAAGGATCCGCTTCCCGGTTCAGGCATCCGTCGCCACAATCCCCGCGCCATGCGCCTCAACAAGTACATCAGCGAGAGCGGCGTCGCGAGCCGGCGCGAGGCCGATGCCTGGATCGCGGCGGGGCGAGTTACCGTCAACGGCCAGCCGGGAGCGCTTGGCACCCGGATTGGCGAAGCTGACGTGGTGCTGGTGGACGGGCGCGCCTTGCCGACCCGCAAGAAGGATGTCTACATCGCGCTCAACAAGCCGCGCGGTGTCATCTGCACGACGGAACGCGACGTTGCCGGCAACATCGTCGATTTCGTCGGACACCCTGAGCGCATCTTCCCGATCGGGCGTCTCGACAAGGATTCCGAAGGCCTGATCCTGCTCACGAATAACGGCGACATCGTCAACGAGATCCTGCGCGTCGAGCACGGGCATGAAAAGGAATACCTGGTCCAGGTCCAGCGGCCCGTCACGCCAACCTTCCTGTCGATGATGGCTTCTGGCGTGCGAATCGGCGGCGAGAAGACGATGCCCTGCGCGGTGACCCGCGTCGGCCCCGACTCGTTTCGCCTGGTGCTGACGCAGGGCCTGAACCGGCAGATCCGCCGCATGTGTTCCGCGCTCGGATTCCGCGTGCAGAGCCTGAAACGCGTGCGCATCATGCACATCCGGATCGGCGACCTGCCCGCCGGCCACTGGCGCGACCTGACCGACGCGGAAGTCCGGCCGCTGCTGGCCGC
>JALYJS010000198.1 GCA_030799345.1 Pseudomonadota bacterium
AGGACGAACTGCTCGTCCATACGATCGACCTCGACATGATCCGCGAGGTCAGGAACACCTGGCAGTTTTTCCGCGACCGCCGTCCGGAGTCCTACGGGCCGCTGGTCTGAATCGATGGCCGAGCTGAAAACCGTCAGCCAGGCGCTCACGGTCGGCCGGTTCATCGAACTCGATCCGGGCACCGACGTCACCTCCGGGCCGCGCTACAACGAAGACATCGCGCCGACCAGGGCGAACCAGCGCACCTGGAATCACTGGCACATCGCCGCGCTCTGGGTCGGCATGTCGATCTGCGTGCCGACCTACACGCTCGGCGGCGTGCTGACGGCCTATTTCGGGCTGTCGGTGGTCGAGGCGCTGTGGACGATCCTGGTCGCCAATGTCGTGATCCTGGTCCCGCTGACGCTGAACGCGTTTCCCGGAACGAAGTACGGCATTCCGTTCCCTGTGGTGCTGCGCTCGTCGTTCGGGATCGTCGGCTCCAACGTGCCGGCGCTGATCAGGGCGCTCGTCGCCTGCGGATGGTTCGGCATCCAGACAATGTTCGGCGGCATCGCGGTGCACTTGTTGCTGTCCGCGCTCTACGAGCCCTGGGCCGCGCTCGGCGGCCGGGGCGAGGTGATCGGGTTCTTCCTGTTCTGGATCTGGAACCTGTGGATCGTCATCCGCGGTTCGGAGTCGATCAAGCGCCTGGAGTCGGCCGCTGCGCCGCTGCTGCTACTGGTCGGCGCCGGGCTGATCGTCTGGGCGTGGCCGCAGGCATCGGTGGGCGAACTGATCGCCGCGCCGGCAAACCGGCCCGAAGGCGCGCCGTTCCTGAAGTATTTCTTCGGCGGACTGACGGCGATGGTCGGCTTCTGGGCAACGCTGTCGCTCAACATCCCGGACTTCAGCCGCTTCGCGGACTCCCAGAAGAGCCAGATCGTCGGCCAGATCATCGGCCTGCCTCTCACGATGTTCCTGTTCGCGGGCCTCGGCGTGCTGATGACGGCCGCGTCGGTCTCCATCTTCGGCGAGACGATTTCGGACCCGATCAACCTGATCGGCCGCATCGACAACCGCTTCTGGGTCGCGGTGTCCATGGTCGTGATCATCATCGCGACGGTCTCGACGAATACCGCCGCGAACATCGTCTCGCCCACCAACGATTTCCAGAACCTGGCGCCGAAACGGATCAACCGGACCGGCGGCGTGCTGCTGACCGGCGCAATCGGCGTCGTGCTGATGGGCTGGGAGCTGATGAAGAAGATGGGCTGGCTTGCTTCGGAAGTCAGCGTCGAGAGCCTCTATTCGAACTGGTTGATCGGCTACTCGAGCCTGCTCGGGCCCATCGCCGGCATCATGATCACGGATTACTTCATCGTCAGGCGCCAGCGGCTCGATCTGGCGGGTCTGTATTGCGACGGCGGACCGTATCCGGCCTGGAATCAGGCTGGATTCATCGCATTCCTGGTGCCGGTCGGACTCACGGTTTTTTCGCTTGCCACCGGCTGGCTCGGCTGGTTCTACGACTACGGCTGGTTCACGGGCTCGCTGCTCGGCGGAGTACTCTATTATCTGCTGGCACGGCGGAGGTAAGCGATGTCGTTATTGATCCGGGGCGGAACCGTGGTGACGGCGAATGAAACTGTACGCGCCGACGTGCTCTGCGACGGCGGGCGCATCGTGCAGCTCGGCCTGGGCATCGACGCCCCGCGCGGCGCGGAGATTCTGGACGCGGGCGGCCAGTACGTGATGCCGGGCGGCATCGATCCGCACACGCACATGCAGCTGCCCTTCATGGGCACGGTCGCGAGCGACGATTTTTACACGGGCACGGCCGCGGGCCTCGCGGGCGGCACGACGATGATCATCGACTTCGTGATCCCGAACCCGCAACAGAATGTCATGGAGGCCTGGCGGGAATGGCGGGGCTGGGCCGAGAAAGCCTGCGCTGATTATTCCTTCCACGTCGCGATCACCTGGTGGGACGAGACCGTCGCGGCGGACATGGAAACGCTGGTGCGCGAGCACGGCGTCAACAGCTTCAAGCATTTCATGGCCTACAAGGGCGCGATCATGGCTGACGACGAGACGCTGGTGAACAGCTTCTCGAAGGCGATCACGCTCGGCGCAATCGTGACCGTGCACGCCGAGAATGGCGAGCTTGTCTACACGTTGCAGGACCGGCTCTACCGCTCCGGCATCACCGGTCCCGAGGCCCACCCGCTGTCGCGCCCGCCGGAAGTCGAGGGCGAGGCTGCGAATCGAGCGATCCGCATCGCCGAGGTGCTGCGGGTTCCGCTCTACGTCGTGCATGTATCCTGCCGCCAGGCGCTGGAGGCGATCACGCGCGCGCGGAACGAAGGACAGCGGGTATTTGGCGAGGTGCTTGCCGGCCATCTGCTGGTCGACGACTCGGTTTACCGCGACGCCGACTTCACCCGCGCCGCGGCCCACGTGATGAGCCCGCCATTCCGCTCTGCCGAACACCAGGCGGCGCTGTGGCGTGGCCTGCAGTCGGGCAACCTGCAGACGACCGCGACCGATCACTGCTGCTTCTGCGCGCCGCAGAAGGCGGCGGGCAGGGACGATTTCCGCAAAATCCCGAATGGCACGGCCGGCATCGAGAACCGCATGGAAGTGCTCTGGCACCATGG
>JALYJS010000205.1 GCA_030799345.1 Pseudomonadota bacterium
CTTTCGGCTCGCCGGAAAAGCCGTAGCCTGGCAAGGACGGCAGGACGAGGTGGAAAGCGTCCTCTGGAGTGCCGCCGTGCGCGGTCGGGTCGGTCAGCGGGCCGACGGTCTCCAGCATCTCGAAGACCGAGCCGGGCCAGCCGTGGGTCATGATCAGCGGCAACGCGTTCTCGTGTTTGGACCGAACGTGGATGAAGTGAATCTCCACTCCGTCGATCTCGGTCGTGAACTGCGGCAGCGCGTTCAGTCGTGCCTCGGCCTTGCGCCAGTCGTACTCGGTAGACCAGTAGCGCGCGAGCTCCCGCAGCGCCCCGAGCTGCACGCCCTGCGACCGATCCTCGACGAGTTCCCGGGTGGGCCAGCGGGTCGCCGCAAGACGCCGGCGGAGGTCAACCAGTTCCGCCTCCGGAACCTCGATGCGAAATGGGCGAATGGCATCGCTGCCCGTTGCCGGCGCCGCGAGGGCGTAACTCGAGGCCGCGAGCATCGCAATGCCCAACGCGCCGGCTGCAGCCGTCGTGGCCGAGCGAATAAATTCCAGCAGCTTCATATGAACTCCCTGCTCCAAACGGACGTTTTCGGTGCCTGACGCTTCGCATCAGAGCATAACGGAGCCTGCGGCGGAACATATGGTTCGCCTTGCGGATGGTGGCTTGATACCTTTGTGTAATGGCCTCAGATCGGCTGGACAAACAGCATCGATAGCGACATTTTGAGGTCAGGAGAAATGCCAATGCCGAAGTTTGAAAGGAATGCCGAGGCCATCGCCAAGCTCACGCGGGAGCAGTACCGGGTGACACAGAAGGGAGCGACCGAGAGCCCGGGATCGGGCGAGTACCTGCACAACAACGAGCCGGGCATCTACGTCGACGTCGTGTCCGGTGAGCCCCTGTTCGCGTCGTCCGACAAGTTTGAATCGGGTTGCGGCTGGCCAAGTTTCACCAAGCCAATCGAGCCCGCCAACGTCAACGAATTGACGGACGATTCACATGGAATGGTCCGCACGGAAGTGCGCTCGGCGCACGGCGACAGCCATCTCGGGCATGTTTTCAATGACGGTCCTGACGATCGCGGCGGGTTGCGCTACTGCATTAATTCGGCTTCACTGCGATTCATCCATAAGGACGACATGAAAGACGAGGGTTACGGTGCCTATCTGGACCAGGTGGAGGAAAGATGATGGCCAATGAACGCGCAATACTGGCCGGCGGATGCTTCTGGGGCGTGCAGGATCTCTTCCGGAAATACCCGGGCGTGATATCCACGCGGGTCGGCTACTCCGGCGGCAACACGCCGAATGCGACGTACCGGAATCACGGTGCGCACGCCGAGGCCGTGGAGGTCGTATTCGATCCCGCGACGATCAGTTTCCGGAAGATCCTCGAGTTCTTCTTCCAGATCCACGACCCCAGCACCCGCAATCGCCAGGGAAATGACACCGGCTCCAGCTATCGATCGGCCATCTTCTTTATGACCGATGAGCAACGCCGCATTGCCGAGGACACGATTGCGGACGTCGACGCATCCGGACTCTGGCCCGGCAAGGCCGTAACCGAAGTGGCACCGGCCGGCGACTTCTGGGAAGCCGAACCCGAACATCAGGACTACCTCCAGCGCAATCCATTCGGCTACACCTGCCATTTTGTCCGGCCTGACTGGGCGCTGCCGGTTCGTAAGGACAAGGCGAAACAGGCTTGATTCAAGGGAGACCTGCATGTCTGCGATGCGACTCATGATGGGTGCGGCGCTGATCGTCGGAAGCGGGCTTGCTCTGCACACGATGTCGGCCGCTCAGCCCTCGGGAATCGCGCGCACGGATGTCGTGCGACACGATCTCGACGTACCCGGACGGGAAGTCATCCAGGTGCGAGTCGATTTCGCGCCTGGGGTGGCATTCGGGCGGCACTCGCATCCTGGGGCAGAGGTCGCCTTTGTCCTGGAAGGCACACTCGAATACCAGCTGGACGGCGCGCCGCCGGTAACGCTAAAGGCCGGTGAGGCCCTGTTTATCCCGGCGGGAACGATCCACGCGGCGACGAATGTCGGCGCCGGCAACGCATCCGAACTGGCGACCTACATCGTCGAGAAAGGAGAACCGCTCGTCGTGCTGGCTCCGTGAGTAAACTACGGGCCGAACCGACATGGCCGCCAACGTAACAACCAAAGCGATCAATCCGACGGCGGCTTCCCGCGTCGAGCAGATATTTCCGGTGTTGCCGCCGCGATTGCAGGCCCAGGTGGCTGCTCATGGGCGCTTGCGGCTGACGCAGCCCGGGCAAGTCCTGTTCGACGTCGGCAATACAAGCTCGCCCTTCTTCCTGGTCACCGCCGGCGAAATCGAGCTGGTACAGCCCTCGGCGGATGCCACGATCCTGCTGCGGTCTCTCGGGCCGGGCCAGTTCACTGGCGAGGTCAATCTGCTGTCCGGTCGTCCAGCGCTTGTGCAGGCGCGCGTGAGCGAGGCCGGCGAAGTCGTCGAACTGAGTAATGGTCAGCTCTTGTCGCTGGTCCAGACCAATTCCGAGCTGAGCGAGCTGCTGATGCGCGCCTTCATCCTGCGGCGCGTCGAACTGCTGTCGCAGGGACTCGGCAATGTCGTCGTGATGGGCTCGGTTCATTGCGCGGAGACGTTGCGCGTCAAAGCGTTTCTCGGACGTAACAATCATCCATATGCATACGTTGATCTCGACGAGGATGCCGACGTCCAGACCCTGCTCGACCGTTTCAACGTCGGTGAGGAAGACGTCCCGGTGGTGATCTGTCGCGGTGAGCTGGTGCTGCGCCGCCCGACCAATGCGCAGATTGCGGAGTGCCTCGGATTCAACGAGGCAATCAACCAGGCGCAGCTGCGCGACGTGATCGTCGTCGGGTCGGGCCCTGCCGGACTCGCCGCAGCCGTCTACGCGGCGTCCGAGGGCCTGGACGTGCTGATCCTGGAATCCGACCTGCCGGGCGGACAGGCCGCATCCAGCTCCAAGATCGAGAACTTCTTCGGATTCCCGACCGGCATCTCGGGCCACGCCCTGACGAGCCGCGCTTATGTGCAGGCGCAGAAATTTGGTGCGAAGGTCATGGTGGCGAGTGGTGCGAGCAAGCTCGACTGCACGCAGCGACCGTATACGCTCGAGACTGCGGACGGCCAGCGCCTGCGGGCTCGCACCATCATCGTGGCGAGCGGCGCGAGCTACCGCAAGCCGCCGATCGCGGAACTCACCCGGTTCGAAGGCACTGGCGTTTATTACGCCGCAACCTTCATGGAAGCGCAGCTCGCGCGCTCGGAGCCGGTCGTCGTCATCGGCGGCGCAAATTCGGCCGGCCAGGCCGCGGTTTTTCTGTCGCAGACCGCAAGCCGTGTCTAT
>JALYJS010000204.1 GCA_030799345.1 Pseudomonadota bacterium
GACCAAGAGCACCAACCCGACCGCCAGGCCGACGGCGATCGAGGCCGCGATCGCGAACAGGCGGCGCCGCGGCGCGGCTGGCGCGACGGCCTCCGGCTTTCTGCCGATGCGCGCAACGTCGAGTGCCAGCGCGCGGGCGATCATGCCATCCATCGTGCGCAACTCATCCTGGTAGTGAGCGCAGGCCGGGCAGTCGCGGCGGTGTGCCGCGATGTCGCCGCCATCCAGCGCGGGCTCGGCGCCCACCCGTCGGCGGAAGTCCATGCAGTTCATCACGAGGCGGGCTCCGCGGCGAGGCCGAGCTCGCGGCGCAGGCGGGCGCGGGCGCGAAACAGCCGCGTCAGCACGGCGCCCTGCTGCATGCCCATCGCATCGGCGATTTCCTGCGTCGTGTAGCCCATCATGACCTGCAGCACCAGCGGCTCCCGATAGTCGTCTTCCAGCCTGAACAGCGCTTCGCGCATCTGCGCGAGGTCGTCGTCGTCCTCGGCAGCAAGAACGTCCGCTTCCGCGGCGACCAGCGCGTCGAGGTCGGATACCTCGAACCGCTTGCGCTCGAAACTGCGTGCGAACTCGCGCCGCACGATCGTCAGCAGCCAGGATTTCGCCTTGCCTTCGTCCGTCAGCGAATCGAGCGATTTCCAGGCCCGCAACATCGCCTCCTGCACCACGTCCTCCGCGAGCTGCCGGTCGCGCCCGAGCCAGTACGCGAATCGCAGCAGGTCGGGCCGGAGGCTCTCGCACAGACTGCCGAAACGCCGACGGGCGTCCGTTCCTGTGTCGTCGCGGTTCATGTATAAAGACCGGCCATAGTCGCTGGTTATTTCCGGCCCAGAACGGGCGACTTTACCGCAGGAAACGCCGGGCCAGGAGCCTCATGGGCCAACCTCCCGCAGGAAGCTATCCGGGCACGCGCATGCGCCGCATGCGCCGCGACGCCTTTTCCCGCCGGCTCGCCCGCGAAACCCGCCTGACCGCGGACGACCTGATCCAGCCGCTGTTCGTCATTGAAGGCGCGGCCCGGCGCGAACCGGTCGCGTCCATGCCAGGCATCGAGCGCCTCGGCATCGATCGGCTGGTCGCCGAGGCCGAGCGGCTGCTCGAGCTCGGGATCCCGGCGGTCGCGCTGTTCCCGGTGCCGGATCCTGCCGCCAAGTCGCTGGACGGCCGCGAGGCCTGGAATCCGGAGGGCCTCGCACAGCGCGCGGTGCGTGCGCTGAAGCGCGCTGTGCCGGAGCTCGGCGTCATCACCGACGTCGCCCTCGATCCATTCACGACGCATGGCCAGGACGGCATCGTCGACGACACGGGCTATGTACTGAACGACGCCACGCTCGAGGCGCTCGTGCGCCAGGCGCGCTCGCAGGCCGAAGCCGGCGCGGACATCGTCGCGCCCTCCGACATGATGGACGGACGGATAGGCGCGATCCGCGCGGCGCTCGAACAGGACGGTCGCCATAACACCCGGATTCTCGCTTATTCGGCCAAGTACGCATCCGGCTTCTACGGACCCTTCCGCGACGCGGTCGGTTCCGCGGCCTCGCTCGGCAAGTCCGACAAGGCGAATTACCAGATGGATCCGGCCAACAGCGACGAAGCGCTACGGGAAGTCGCACTCGACATCCAGGAAGGCGCCGACATCGTGATGATAAAGCCGGGCCTGCCCTATCTGGACATCGTGCGCCGGGTGAAAGACGCGTTCGGCGTGCCGACTTTCGTCTACCAGGTGAGCGGCGAGTACGCGATGCTGACGGCGGCGGCCGCGAACGGCTGGCTCGACGAGCGCCAGACGGTGCTCGAAAGCCTCGGCTGCATCAAGCGCGCGGGGGCCGACGGGATACTCAGCTACTTTGCCGGCCGCGCCGCGGCCTGGCTGCAGGGAAACCGGTAAGGTGTCGATAGCGACCGGCCCCGGCCGCTACGTGCTGTTCGGGCATCCCGTCAGCCACAGTTGGTCGCCCTTTATCCATGGCCTGTTCGCGCGCCAGTTCGACCATGTCGTCGACTACAAGCTGCAGGACGTCGAGCCCGAGAGTTTCCGGTTCGCGGTGCTCAACTTTTTCGTCGAGGGCGGCAGCGGCGCCAACGTCACGCTGCCGCACAAGACCGCGGCGGCCGAGATCGTCAACGACCTGTCGGCGCGCGCCGAGCGCGCGCGCGCGGTCAATACGCTCATCCGGCGCAGCGCAACCGAGCTCTACGGCGAGAACACCGACGGCATCGGGCTGGTCATGGATCTGGTGCGCAATCTCGGCGTCACGGTCGCCGGCGCGCGCCTGCTGATACTCGGCGCTGGCGGCGCGGTACGGGGCGTGCTCGCGCCGCTGCTGGAACAGGATCCGCGCGAGATCTGCATCGCCAACCGAACGCCCGAACGGGCGATCGGGCTACGCGACGAATTCTCGGACCTCGGCGAGATGTCGGCCTCGAGCTTCGACGCCGTGGACGACCGGCCCTGGGACATCGTGGTCAATGCCACTGCCGCGAGTCTTGCGGGCGAAGTACCGGCCCTGCCACCGCGGGCCGTCGGCCCGGATACCGTTTGCTACGACTTGGCCTATGGGCGCAGCGACACGGCCTTCATGCGCTGGGCACAGGAGCGTGGCGCGCTGCGGGCGTACAAGGGCTGGGGCATGCTGGTCGAGCAGGCTGCGGAATCCTATCTGCTCTGGCACGGGGTCCGGCCGGCGTCACGGCCCGTGATCGACGCTCTCGAAAGACTTTAACTATTTGATAACTAAAGAAAACTAGTCACTCACCGCGCCAGATAATCGTCCTTCAGCGCCACGTAGTGCGCTGCCGACTCGACCAGCCAGCCGATTTCCTGCTCCGTCAACGGACGCACCTGCCGCGCCGGACTGCCGACCCACAGCGTGCGCGACGGGATAAGCTTGCCCGCCGGCACCAGGCTCCCGGCGCCGACGATCGCTTCATCGCCGACTACCGCGCCGTCCATCAGGATCGCGCCCATGCCGATCAGGCACCGCCTGCGGATGGTGCAGGCATGCAGGATCACGCGGTGGCCGACCGTGCAGTCATCGCCGACGATGAGCGGGATACCCCCTTCCCCCGCGAGCCGGTCGCTCGCCACATGCAGGATACTGCCGTCCTGGATGCTGGTGCGCGCGCCGATCTCGATTCGGTTGACGTCGCCGCGCAGCACCGCGCCCGGCCAGATCGACACGTCGTCAGCCAGGGTGACGCGGCCGATCACGGTCGCCGCCGGGTCGATCCAGACGCGGCTGCCAATGGCGGGCCGCCACTCGCGGTAGGGGCGGATGTTCATCCGCGCAGCGTCACCAGTTCTTCGGCGCTGGTCGGGTGAATCGCGACCGTGTCGTCGAAATCGCGCTTGGTCGCTCCCATCCGCACCGCGACCGCAAAACCCTGCAGCAGCTCGTCCGCGCCCATTCCGATCGCATGCAGGCCGACGATGCGCCGTTCGGCGCCCTCGGTAACGAGCTTGATGCCGGCGCGGCGGCGACGCGCGGTGATGCCGTGATAGAGCGGCATGAAATCGCCCTCGAACGACTCGACCGATTCGCCGTGCAGCGCGCGTGCTGCAGACTCGCTCAGTCCCACGGTGCCGATCGGCGGATGGCTGAAGATCACGGTCGGGATCAGCCGGTAGTCCAGGTGACGATCCGGCTCGCCGCCGAACAGCCGGTCCGCGAGGCGGCGACCTGCGGCAATCGCGACCGGCGTGAGCTCGACGCGACCCGTCACGTCGCCAATCGCATGGACGCCAGGTGCCGACGTGTCCTGGAGGGAGTCGGTCACGATCTCGCCGTCCGCGCCGGTCGCAACCTGGGCTTCGGCCAGGCCGAGATCGGCGGTAACCGGTTGCCGG
>JALYJS010000228.1 GCA_030799345.1 Pseudomonadota bacterium
CGAGCCGGAATGATCGATCAGCCGGTCGGCCTTGATGCGCCGCGGCGCCGCCGCTTCGGCACCGACATAGAGGAGGCGGCCCTCCTCGTCGAACACCAGCACCTCGCCGGAGCGCGCCTCGTCCTCACGCCCGGTGAACAGGCTGCCGCAGCGAACAAACGTGTTCATGGGATCCCCCACATCGCAGTCCAGTCAGTTCGCTACCGCACCGCGTGGCCCATGAAGCGGGGCGGGATCGGATCGCCCCACGGGCCGTTGATCTCGCCGCGCCTGAACAGGTTCGGCGGCACGCTGGCGTTCAAGACGTCGGTATCGGCCCAATGCTCGTGCACCCGGCCCCAGGGGTCGCCCCAATAATCGAACACCTGGCTGCCGAGCGAATGGCGGCCAATGCCCCAGAAATGGTCGTAACCCTTTTCCTGCATGTGCTCGTGGCCGACCATCACGTCGTCGATATCGGCGGCCTCGTAGGACAGGTGGTTGAGGCCCGATTTGTCGCCGCGGATGCAGAAGAACACGTGGTGATCGACATAATCGTCGCCGCGGTCGAGCCGGTTGAACGAGCCGACGATATTGGTCTTCTGATCGGCGTAAACCTCGTCCGAAACGCGAAAGCCCAGCATCTCGCGGTAAAAGCCGAGCATCTTCTCGAAATTCGGGCTCATCACGACGAAATGGCCGATGCGCTTGACGTGGCTCGGACCGCGCTCAACCCGATAGAGGGTGTTGCGACGCCGGGTCTTGTCCTCGCCGGAATTGACCGCCGGCCGCACCACCGGGATCTTCGGCAGTTGCTGCATGCCGTACACGACTTCGACCTGGAAGCCGTCGGGGTCGGTCAGGCGCACCCGCTTGCCGCCGCCCGGCTCGTCGATCGACTCGATCGGCGAGGCGCCATCGGCACGCGACAGCTTCTCCAGATCATCCATCGAGCCGGCGTGGAACGCGATACCGACATATTTCGGCTCGCCCAATTCGGTCACATGGAGGTGGTGCGGCGAGTCGGTGCCGCGCATGTACAGCGCTGATTTCGTGCGGTCGGCGCGCACCATGCCGAACGCGGTCAAGAATTCTTCCTGCTTGTCGAGATCGGGCGAGCGCAGCCGACCATAGGCTAGATCGGCGGCTTTGATCACAGGCATGACAACCTCCCGAAAGTGCGGGGCCGCCGGTGCGGCCGCTCGCCGCATATGCTGCCTTGCCCGGCCGTCGGGAGCAAGCCAATCGACTTGGCGCCCAGCTGCTTGTTCCGTGTAAACAATTTCGACACTCCAATCACGGTGATCGTTTCGCGGTTGCCGTCACTTCGAGCTCCACGTCGCGCAACAGCGGTTCGTCCGCCACCGCGATCTCGTTCTCGATTAAGAGCCCGCACCCGGGGCAGGAGAACTGCCTGAACTGCGGGTGGGGATCGATGAAGCGCTTCGGGTCGCCGACGATCGGGTTCGACGCCTCGATCGGCAGATCCCTGCGTACGCAGCCCAGTTTGTAATTGTCCTGGATGGAGCCCAGATCCGCAGCGCATTTCGCGCACGCGTAGCGCTCGCCGCACACCGCGAGATTCTCGGTGGCGAGAAAACGTACCGGCCCGTCCACCTTCCTGCTGCGGGGCTTTGAGTTGTGGAGCCGCAGGTCGCGGATGCGGTTGCGCTCGCGTTCGGTCGCCTGCGCGTCTCCGAGCACCACCCCATAGATCGCTTTCGCCGCCTCGACGGAGACGTTGCCGTTGTCGACGTCGGCGGCGACCTTCGCCGGGTCGCGCTCGAGCGGATCGCCGAAGCCGCCTCCCGCGGACCACAGCACGGCGTAGACGTCGGCGGGGTTCTGCACGAAGTCCTGCTGCCTCAGCTGGAGCGTTTCGGATTCGCCTTTCAGCTCGTCGATGTCGTTGACCAGCTCGGACGCCTTCATTTTTTCAAAAACATTTGATTCCTTTAAAAACCGGTAGCGATTCACCGCTCCGGGATAGCCGCCCATCATGCCGGTCGAGGTCGGGATCGCGTTGCCCGAGGACAGCGTGTCGTGAACGATGCTGTCGGTGCCGTGG
>JALYJS010000242.1 GCA_030799345.1 Pseudomonadota bacterium
GAACTTACGCGCCCGCTCGCAGGCTGCCGGACGCCGCGCTGCGCGCCTTATGGCGGCGGCCGCCGGCGCGCAGGGGTGTTCGCGAGCAAACTCGTAAGTTCCGGCGGAGTTTGCGAGCGAACAACCCCGCCGGATCCCGTGCGCGCCGGCCGCACATGTGATGCGTACAGTGCGGCTCATGCGGCTTCTCCGATGACGCGAACTTCCGGCACGAGGCACACGCCGTGCACCCGCTCGACCGTCGCCTGCACGTGGCGCACCAGCGCCTCGAGATCGGCGGCTGTGGCCTCGCCCTCGTTCAGGATGAAATTCGCGTGCTTGCCGGAAACTGTGGCGCCGCCGATGCGATGGCCTTTCAGGCCCGCCGATTCGATCAGCTGCGCCGCATGGCCGCCGGCCGGATTGGTGAACACCGAGCCGCAGCTCCACGCGCCGATAGGCTGGCTCGCATGACGCTTTTCGAGCAGCTTACGGATCGATTCCTTGCTGGCATCGGGCCGCGGTTCGAACCGGAAGATGCCGGCGAGGAACCACTCGCCGGCGACGGGCGGTGTGACGCTGCGATAGCTGTAGCGGTACTCCGACGCCTGGCGGCGATGGCGCTCGCCCTGGCGGTCGATCGTCTCCGTTTCCACGACGAACGGCCACGTTTCCGCACCCCAGGCGCCCGCGTTCATCGCCAGCGCACCGCCGACGGTGCCGGGAATACCGGCGAAGAAATCCGCCGGGCCAAGTTGCCACTTTGCGCACTGGCGGCCGAGGCGCGCGCAGGCGACGCCGGCCTCGGCGCGCACGCGGTCGTCGCCGACGCGCTCGAGCGCATTCAGGATGCCGTGGACGGAAATGACGGCGCCGCGGATACCACCATCGCGCACCAGCAGGTTGCTGCCGAGACCGACCCAGGTCACGGGCACGCTGGATGGCAGCGCACGCAGGAACGCCGACAGGTCTTCGACGTCCTTCGGCGTGAACCACAGATCGGCCGGCCCGCCGACGTGCCAGGACGTATGCCGGGACATCGGCTCGTCGCGGCGCACGCGATCCTCGAATCCCGCAGGCACCGTGGGGGCGCTCATGGCGCCGCTCCGCGGCCGAGCGCGGCGGGCAGGCCGTGAGCGACCGCGCCGATGCTGCCGGCGCCCATCGTCAGCACCACGTCGCCGTCGGCGAGCACGCTGCCGTGCGCACCCGGGAGTTCGTGCACGTCCTCGACGAACACGGGCTCGAGAACACCGCGACCGCGCACGGCGCGGCAGATCGCGCGTCCGTCTGCGTTTACGATCGGCTCTTCGCCGGCGGCATAGACCTCGGTGACGAACAACGCGTCGGCTTCCGACAACACGCGCCCGAAGTCGTCGATCAAGTCGCGCGTGCGCGTGTAACGATGCGGCTGGAAGGCCAGCACCAGCCGGCGCCCGGGCCAGGCCTGGCGCGCAGCCTCGAGCGTCGCCGCAATCTCGGTCGGATGATGGCCGTAATCGTCCACGATGGTGACCTGTCCGGCGGCAATTGCGACTTCGCCGAGCGACTCCAGCCGCCGGCCGATACCCTCGAACGTCGCGAGCGCGCGCTGGATGGCCGCGTCCTCGACTTCGAGTTCGGTCGCGACCGCGATGGCCGCGAGCGCGTTTCGCACGTTGTGCAGTCCCGGCAGGTTCAGCGTGACCGCGAGTGGGCCGCGGCCTTCCCGCGCGACCGAAAAGCGGGTCTGGCCGCCGCGGCGCTCGAGTGCGGTGGCGCGCAGGCCCGCGTCCTCGCCGAGCCCGTAGCGGACCGTGGGGCGGCCGACCTGCGGCAAGAGCTCATGCACGACCGGGTCGTCGCTGCACAGCACGGCGAGCCCATAAAAAGGCAGGTTGTGCAGGAACTCGACGAAGCTCTGCTTCAGCTTCTCGAAATCGCCGCCATGCGTGGCGAGGTGGTCGTTGTCGATGTTCGTGACGATCGCGATCACCGGCTGCAGATGCAGGAACGACGCATCGCTTTCGTCCGCTTCGGCGACGAGATACCGGCCAGTGCCGAGCTTCGCGTTGCTGCCGGCGCTCTTCAGCCGTCCGCCGATCACGAAGGTCGGGTCAAGCCCGCCCTCGGCGAGGATCGAGGCGACCAGACTGGTGGTGGTCGTCTTGCCGTGCGTGCCGGCGACCGCAATGCCCTGCCGGAATCGCATCAGTTCAGCCAGCATTTCGGCGCGGCGCACGATTGGAATGAGCGCCGCCTGGGCGGCGGCGAGCTCCGGGTTGTCCGCCGCGACCGCGGTCGAGACGACGACCACGTCCGCTCCCTTGACCTGTCCGGCCGCATGCCCGAGAAAGATGCGCACGCCCATCTTTGCGAGTCGCACGGTGACCGCGTTCGTGCGCAGGTCGGAGCCCTGCACCCGGTAACCGAGATTGACGAGCACCTCGGCGATACCGCCCATGCCGGAGCCGCCGATGCCAATCAGGTGGATGAGGCCGATGCGGCGCATGCGTTCGGTCATGCGCGCATTCCTTCCGCCTCGAGACAGAGCGCCGCGACGCGCTCGGCGGCATCCGTCACCGCACGCGAGCGCGCAGCTTCGGCCATCGCGAGCAGCTTCGTGCGACCGCCCGAGAACAGCGTCGCGAGGCGGTTCGCCAGTTCGCCGGGCGTCAGCCCGGATTCGGACACGACCTGCGCGGCGCTCACCTGCCCGAGCCACGCCGCGTTCTTCGTTTGATGATCGTCCACGGCCGCCGGGAATGGCACGAGGATCGACGCCACGCCGGCGGCCGCAAGTTCCGCGACCGTCGACGCCCCGGCGCGCGACACCACGATGTCGGCGTCGCCGTAGGCCGCGGCCATGTCATCGATGTAGGCGCGCACGTCAGCCGGGACACCGGCGGCGCGATAACTCTCCGCGGTCGCATCCCGGTCGCGGGTGCCGGTCTGATGCAGCACGACCGGACGCAGTGCGAGCGGTAGCATCGCGATGGCTTGGGGCACGAGCCGGTTGAGGGCCGATGCGCCCTGACTCCCACCGAACACGAAAAGCCGGAACGGTCCTTCGCGCATACCCATGCGCACACGCGGCGGTGGCAGCGCTGCGATCGCCGTGCGGACGGGGTTGCCGACATACACGGCGCCGCGCCGCCCGGGGAAGCTGCCGGGAAAACCTTCCGCTATGCGCGAGGCGAAGCGTGCGAGCCAGCGATTGGTCAGGCCGGCGACTGCATTCTGTTCATGGATCACGAGCGGCGCGCCGGTCAGCCAGGCGGCAATGCCGCCGGGCCCGGATGCGAATCCGCCGCAGCCAAGAACAACGCCGGGACGCCGGCGCGCGAGGGCTTTCCGCGCCTGGCCGACCGCACGGGCGAGCGAGAACGGCGCTTTCAGCCAGCCCGAGATGCCCTTGCCGCGCAATCCCTCGACCTGGATCCACTCGACGGGATAGCCGGCTGCGGGTACCAGACGCGCCTCGATGCCGCGCTCGGTGCCGAGCCAGACGACGTCGCGCCGGCCGCGCAACGCTCCCGCTACCGCGAGGGCCGGAATCACGTGCCCGCCGGTGCCGCCCGCCATGATCATGACCGGCGCCGTCATGACTGACGCCCTTCCGGAGGCAGCGCGCTCTTGCCGGATGCTGCGACCTCGTGGTGCACGCGCAGCAGCACGCCGATCCACGCGAGCGTCACGAGCATGCTCGAGCGGCCGTAGGAAAAAAGCGGGAGCGTGAGCCCTTTCGTCGGCAGCAGCCCCATGTTCACGCCGATGTTGATGAACGCCTGCAGGCCGAGCCAGATGCCGAATCCCGCCGCGAGACAGGCATGCAGCGGCATGCCGGCGTCGGCCGCGATGCGCGACAGCCGCAGGCTGCGCAGCACGAGCACGAGGAACGCAGCGATCACCAGCGTGACCCCGAACAGGCCGAACTCCTCCGCCATCACCGCAAACACGAAATCGGTGTGCGCCTCGGGCAGATAGAACAGCTTCTGGATGCTGGAACCGAGCCCGACGCCGAACCATTCGCCGCGGCCGATCGCGATCAGCGACTGGGTGAGCTGGAAGCCGCTGTTGTAGGGGTCCGCCCAGGGATCCAGGAATGCCAGCAGCCGCTTCAGCCGGTAGCCGCTGGAAAAAGCAAGGAGCGCGATGCCGGCCGAACCGATCGCGCAGACCAGCAGGAAATCGCGCAGTCGCGCGCCCGCGACGAACAGCACCGCCGTGCCGGTCACGCAGAGCACGACCGCGGCGCCGAAATCCGGCTCACACAACAGCAGCACGGCGGCCGCGAGCAGCACTGCGAGCGGCTTGAAGAAGCCCTGCGCGGTGCTGCGCAGTTCGGTCTGGTGACGCACCGCGTAGATCGCGATATAGGTCAGGAGCAGCCAGCGCGCGACTTCCGACGGCTGGAAATTCAATAACCCGATCCGGATCCAGCGGGTGCTGCCATTCACCTCGTGGCCGATTCCCGGAATCAGCACGAGCAGCAGCAGCACGAAGCTCGCAATCAGCAGCACCGGCGCGAACCGCTGCCAGATCGAGATCGGCACGAACACCAGGGAGCCGCCGAACGTCGCGCCGAGAAGCACCGACAGGAGCTGGCGCTCGAAATGGAAGAACGGATCGCCGGCGAGGCGCTCGGCGACATTGAGCGACGCCGAGGTGACCATCACCAGCCCGGCGAGCAGCAGGCAGGCCACGGCCATCACGATCACCAGATCGATGACCAGCCGTTGCTGGCGGCCGGCCGAGCGCGAGAACTGCAGTGCGATGCTGGTGTTCATGCCGGCAGCCTTCGCACCGCTTCGGCGAACACGTCGCCGCGATGCGCGTAATCCCGGAACATGTCGAAACTGGCGCAGGCGGGCGACAACAGCACGGTATCGCCGGGCTCCGCGATCGAGGCGGCGCCCGCGACCGCCGTTTCCATCGAGTCCGCAATCGACACGGCGCAGCTTTGCGCAAGCGCGGTCGCCAGCAGCGGCGCGTCGCGTCCGATCAGCACGGCGTGACGCACCTTGCCGCGGCACGCTTCGGCGAGCGGCGCGAAATCCTGGCCCTTGCCCTCGCCGCCCGCGATCAGCACGAGCGGCGCGGCAAGCCCTGCGATCGCCGCTTCGGTCGCGCCGACGTTGGTACCTTTTGAGTCGTCGATCCAGCGGATGCCGCGCCAGCGCGCAACCAGCTGCGACCGGTGCGGCAGGCCCTGGAAGGTGCGCAGCACGCCGGTCATCGCCTCGCGCGGCATGCCGCAGACGCTGCCAATCGCGAGTGCAGCGAGTGCATTCGCCGCGTTGTGCAGCCCCGGCAGCGCCAGTTCCGCGAGCGGCAACAGCGGCTCGGAACCCTCCGCCAGCCACTCCTGGCCGTCGCGGGCGACCAGCCTGAACTGCGCCTCCTGCCGCCGCAGGCTGAATCCCACCTGCCGTTGCGCCGGCCGCGGCATGCGCACGACGATGTCGTCGTCGAGATTCACGATCGCCGTCGCGGCGCGCTCGTAGATGCGCGCCTTCGCCGCCGCGTAGCCGGCAAAGTCGCGATAGCGATCGAGGTGGTCAGGCGTCACGTTGAGCACGGTCGCGGCCTCGAGCTGCAGCGAGTGCGTGGTTTCGAGCTGGTACGACGAGATCTCCAGCACGTACATCGCCGCCGGCGGACCGTCGAGCAGGTCGAGCGCGGGCTCGCCGAGATTCCCGCCGACGCGGACTTCGATGCCGGCCGCTTTGGCGAACTCGCCGACCAGCGTGGTCACCGTGCTCTTGCCATTCGTGCCGGTGATGCCGACGATGCGGCCGCCCGCCTCGCGCGCGAACAGTTCGATGTCACCGACGAGATCCAGGCCGCGCGCGGCAGCCTGCAGCAGGAACGGCTCCGACAGCGGCACGCCCGGCGACACGACGACCTGATCGGCGCCGTCCAGCACGGCCGGGTCGAATCCACCGAGTGCGGTCGCTGCATCCGGCACCAGCCGGCGCAGGTCCGCGAGCCCGGGCGGCGCGGCGCGCGAGTCGGTCACGACCACCCGGTGGCCGCGCGCGGCCAGGTACCGCGCGGACGAGACCCCGGTGCGGCCGAGACCCACGATCACGCTGTGCGGAATCGAGTGTGCCTGCATCAGCGCAGCTTCAGCGTGGCCAGCCCGATCAGGACCAGCATGAAAGAGATGATCCAGAAGCGGACGATGACCTTGGGCTCGGCCCAGCCCTTCAGCTCGTAATGATGGTGGATCGGCGCCATCCGGAAGATGCGCTTGCCGCGCAGCTGGAATGATGCGACCTGGAGGATGACCGAGATCGTCTCCAGCACGAAGATGCCGCCCATGATGGCGAGCACGATTTCCTGGCGGACGATGACGGCGACAACGCCGAGCGCGGCGCCGAGCGCCAGCGCTCCGATGTCGCCCATGAAAACCTGCGCCGGATAGGTGTTGAACCACAGGAAGCCGAGCCCCGCGCCGACGATGGTCGCGACGAAGATCAGGATCTCGCCCGCGCCGTTCACGTACGGAATCTGCAGGTAGCTGGCGAAATTGACGTTGCCGGTGGCGTAAGCAAACACGCCGAGCCCGCCCGCAACCATCACGCAGGGCATGATCGCGAGCCCGTCCAGCCCGTCGGTCAGGTTGACCGCATTGCTCGAGCCCACGATCACGAAGTAAGTGAATGCGATGAACGCGCCGGCGCTCATCGGCAGTACGACGTCCTTGAAGAACGGCAGGTAGAGCGACGTCTCGGCGGGGCTTTCGGCTGTCTGCCACAGCGCAAGCGCGGCGGCCAGGCCCGCGACCGACTGCCACAGGTATTTCCAGCGCGCCGCGAGGCCGCGTGGATTCCTGACGATCAGCTTCAGGTAATCGTCGTAGAAACCGATGAGGCCAAACGCGAGCGTCACACTGAGCACGATCCAGACGAACCGGTTCGACAGGTCAGCCCACAACAGCGTGCCGGTTGCGACCGCGACCAGGATCAGCGCCCCGCCCATCGTCGGTGTGCCGCGTTTGCCGAGATGCGTGTCCGGGCCGTCGTCGCGCACGATCTGCCCGATCTGCCTGCGGGCCAGCATCCGGATCATCCACGGACCTACCAGGAGCGCAATCGACAACGCGGTCAGCGCCGCAAAAATGGCGCGCAGCGTCAGGTAGCCGAAGACCCGGAAGCCGCCGTAGTAGTTCGTGAGCCAGTCGAACAGGTCGAGCAGCATGCGGGTCCCTCAGTTTCCGTTGCCGGCGGCCGGCAGCGGCTGCAACAGCCGCTCGACGACACGCTCGAGCCGGTTGACGCGCGACCCCTTGATCAGCACGGTCACGCCCGTTTCGATGTCGGCGGCGACCGCGTCCGCGAGCGCAGCCGCATCGCCGAACCAGTGCGCGCGCGTGCCATACGCCGCCACTGCGTGGCGCGCGCCGTCACCCATCGCAAACACGCGGGTGATGCCGGCACGGCGTGCGTAGTCGCCGATCGAGATGTGGCTCGACTCGGCCTGCGCGCCGAGCTCCGCCATTTCGCCGAGCACGAGCCAGTGTTCTCCCGGCAGGCTGCAGAGCACGTCAATGCCGGCGCGCACCGAGCTCGGATTCGCGTTGTAGGAATCGTCGATCAGCCACGAGCCGCGTGGACCCGGCTTCAACTGCAGGCGCCCCGCGACGGCCTGCACGCGCTCCAGTCCCTTGACGATCTGCGGCAGCGTGACGCCCGCGGCATGCGCAGCCGCGGCAGCGCCTAGCGCATTGAGCACGTTGTGGCGACCGGCGAGCCCGAGCCGCACGCGTGCCTGCTCTCCCGCGAGCGTCAGCGTGAATACCGTCTGAAAGACCCCTTTGTCGATGCGGCCATGAATGGCCGACGCGCGCGCATCGGCGGGCGATTCGATGCCGAACCGCAGCACCGACCCGCCGCTCGCCATCGCTCGCCAGGGATCGTGAAACGGGTCGTCCGCATTGATGACCGCCGTGCCGTCCGGAGGCAGCGCTCTGAACAGCTCGCCTTCCGCGTGCGCGACGCCTGCCAGGTCGCCGAAACCTTCCAGGTGCTCGTCGCCCGCATTGGTCACGAGCGCGATGGCGGGTCGCGCAAGCTCGGCTAGCGCCGCGATCTCGCCGGGGTGGTTTGCCCCCATCTCGATGACCGCGTACCGGTGCGACGCTTCGAGGCGTAGCAGCGTGAGTGGCACGCCGATGTGATTGTTCAGGTTGCCGCGGGTCGCGAGCGTCGGTCCCGCCTCCGCCATGATGCCGGCGAGCAGTTCCTTGGTCGTCGTCTTGCCGTTACTCCCGCCCACCCCGATCACGAGCGCCCGGCTCGCTGCGCGCGACGCACGAGCGAGTGCGGTCAGCGCCGCACCGGTGTCCTTGACGATGAGCTGCGCAATGTCGTTGTCGACGGCGCGCTCGACGACTGCCGCCGCTGCGCCGCGCGCCACAGCCATCGCGACGAACGCGTGTCCGTCAAAGCGCTCGCCGCGGAGCGCGAAGAACAACTGGCCGCGCTCCAGCGTGCGCGAGTCGATCGACACGCCGTCAAAGTCCGCATCCGCGCCCGCGAGTCGTCCACCCGTCGCCGCCACGATGTTGGACAGACGGGCTTTCACGACGGCGCCGCCGCGTGCCGGCGCAGGCACTCCCGATCGCTGAACGGACGCCGTTCGTTGCCGACCAGCTGGAATTCTTCGTGTCCCTTGCCGGCGACCAGAACGACATCGCCGGGACGGGCTTCGCCGAGCGCTGCGTCGATTGCGAGCGCGCGATCGCGCTCGACCTGCGCCCGTCCCGGCCGGCTCATGCCTGCGCGGATCATCGCGACGATGCGATCCGCATCTTCGCCGCGCGGATTGTCGTCGGTGACGAACACGCGGTCCGCGAGCCGCTCGGCCGCCTCGCCCATGAGCGGACGCTTCCCCGGATCGCGCTCGCCGCCGCAACCGAAGACCACCAGCACGCGTCCGTGCGCATGCGCGCGGAGCGCCGCCAGCGCCTTGGCGAGCGCGTCGGGCGTGTGCGCGTAATCAACCACTGCGAGCACGCCGTTCGCCAGGCGATGGCTCTCCATCCGGCCCGGCGGCGCGTCGCAGGCGGCAAGCACCGCCAATGCCGCGTCGACGCCGAAGTCCCAGACGAGCAGCACGCCAAGCGTGACCGCCAGGTTCTCGGCGTTGAAGGCGCCGACCAGTGTCGAATTCAGCAGGCGCCGGCCGAAATGCCCGGTGATCTCGAGCGCGAGGCCCTCTTCGCCCGGAGTCACCCGGGTGACGTGGACGAAGCGCGAAGCGGCCGGCACTGGTCCGCCGACCGCAACCGCCGTCAGCTCGACGCCGGCGTCGAGACCCGCCGCGAAACTCGCGCCGACCGGATCACCGGTATTGATGACGGCGTGCTCGAGGCCCGGCAGCCGGAACAGGCGTTGCTTGGCGTCGGCGTAGCGCTCCATCGTGCCGTGATAATCGAGATGGTCGCGCGTCAGGTTGCAGAATGCGGCCACCCGCATGCGCACGCCGTCGACGCGGCGCTGATCCAGCGCATGGGAGGAGACTTCCATCGCGACGTGCGTCGCGCCGGCGTCCAGCAGCATGCGCAACTGGCGATGCAGGGTCACGACGTCGGGGGTCGTCAGGGCGCCGCTTCCGACATTCGGCGGAAAACCGGCGCCCAGCGTGCCGAGGTACGCACCACGGCGCGCGAGGCGTTCGACCGCGCCGGCAAGCAGCCAGGCGCAGGTTGTCTTGCCGTTGGTACCGGTCACACCGGCGACGGTCAGGCGCGTCGAGGGAGCACCGTAGAACCGGTCAGCGATCGCGCCCAGCCGGTCGCGCAACTGTCGCACGGCCACGCTGGGAACGCCGGCCGGCGCGGGCGTGCGGCCTTCGTCCGGATCCCACAGCACCGCGCGCGCGCCGCGCGAGACGGCCTGGGACACGTGCTCGAGCCCATGACGGCTGCCGCCTTTCAGCGCGACGAAGGCGTCGCCCGCCGCGATCTCGCGCGAATCGAGCGCGAGGCCGGTGATGGTGATCGCCGGCGCTTCGGCGACCTCCGCAAGCAGGCTATCGAGCCGCTGCGGATAGCTCATGGCTCGTACTCCGCATGCGCGACCTGCCGCAAGTGTGCGAGGTCGTCCGGCGCGACCGCCATCAGGCGCAACGCGCCTGACGCGACGGCCGAGAACACCGGCGCCGACACATCGCCGCCGTAGTAGAGAGAGCCGCTCGGCTCGTCGATCATCACGACGATCGCAAGCCGTGGTTGCGACGCCGGCACGACGCCCGCGAATACGGCGAGATAGCGGTCCCTCGAGTAGCCGCCCTCGACCGCCTTCCAGGCGGTGCCGGTCTTGCCGGCGACGCGATAACCCGGCACCGCGGCCTTCGATCCGGTTCCGGCGGGCGTCACGGCCTGCTCCAGCAGCCCGATCAGGTCGCGCGACACTTTCTCGGACATCACGCGCTCGCCCGCAACGGGCTGCAGCACGTGACGGAAAGTGATCGGCCGGCGGACGCCTTCGGCGCCGATCGTCGCGTAGGCTTGCGCGAGCTGCAGCGGCGTCACCGACAGCCCGTAGCCATACGACATCGTCGCGATGTTGATCGGGCGCCAGGTCGCAACCGGCGGCAGCCGGCCGGCGGATTCGCCCGGGAAACCGCTGGCGCTCACTTCTCCGAAGCCGAGCGCGCGCAGCGTTCCGTACAACTGATCGGCATCGAGCGACAGCGCGAGCTTCGACATGCCCACGTTGCTCGAGCGCGCCAGAACTTCACTGAGGCTGATCGTGCCGAGGTCGTGCTTGTCCCGGATCATCAGCGGTCCGACGCGATACGGTGTCGTGTCGATCAGTGAATCGGGGCGGTAGCGGTTCGACGCGAGCGCCGCCGCGACCACGAACGGCTTGATGCTCGAGCCCGGCTCGAAAATGTCGGTTGCAACACGGTTCTTGTAGCGCGCGACTTCGTACTGCGCACGATCGTTGGGATTGAAGGCGGGCTGGTTGACCATCGCGAGCACTTCGCCGGTGCTCACGTCGATGACCGTCACCGAGCCCGCTCGCGCGCGGTGCTCGCGCACCGCCGATTTGAGTTCCCGGTACGCCAGATACTGGATGCGCAGGTCGATGCTCGTGTGCAGGTCCTCGCCGGGCCGCGGCTGCCGGGCGATCTCGACGTTCTTGACGATGCGACCCTGGCCATCCTTGATGACGGTTTTCAGGCCGTGCTGTCCCGCCAGTGACTGGTTGAACGCGAGCTCCAGCCCTTCCTGTCCGACATCGTCGAGATTCGTGAAGCCGAGCAGATGGCCCGTCACTTCGCTGGTCGGGTAGTACCGCCGGTACTCGCGCACCAGGTGCACGCCGGGAATGCCGAGCGCCAGGATCTCCTGCGCCCGGTCCGGGTCCACGTGCCGCGCGACGTAGAGGAATTCGCGGTCCAGATTGCTGGTGACGCGCTGCTCGAGCCACTGGCGGTTGCGCTTGAGGGCGCGCGCGAGCTTTTCGATGCCTTCGCTCGACTGGGCGATCTGCGGCGGATCGACCCAGACGGTGTCCACCGGAGTACTCATCGCGAGCGGCTCGCCGAAGCGGTCGTACTCGGCACCGCGGTGCGCGAACATCTTTTCGACGCGCACGCTGCGCATGTCGCCCTGCTCCGCGAGGAACTGCTGATCCAGCACCTGGAGCTGGAGTGACCGCACGAACAGCACGAGCGCGAACAGGCCGAGCAGTCCTGTCAGCAGCCGCGCGCGCAGACGGAACTGGCTGGCGTCGAATTCGACTTCCCCGTCGCGCCGCCTCATGGCCCGATGACCCGTATCTCGTCGGGCCGCGGCATCACCATTCGCGCCTGTTCGGCCGCGGCACGCTCCACGCGGCCGTGATTCGACAGCGTGCTCTGTTCGATCTGCAGCCTGCCCCACTGGATGTTGAGGTCGTCACGGCTCGCGGAGAGCTGTTCGAGCTGCACGAACAGCGTGCGCGCCTCGTGCCGCGCGCGTACCACCGCGATCGCCGATGCGAGCACCGCAAGCCACAACACGGGCATCAGGACCAGCATCCAGCGGCGGCTCATGCGGCGAGCCTTTCGGCGACGCGCAACACAGCACTGCGCGCCCTTGGGTTGGCCGCGATCTCGGTGTCGTCGGCAAATGTTGCGCGGCCGACCAGGCGCAGCCGGGGCTGCGCCTGCGGCGGAATCTGCGGCATGCCGGCCCAAGCCGGATCCTCGCGCGAGGCCGCGCGCAGGAAGCGCTTGACGATGCGGTCCTCCAGCGAATGGAAGCTGATGACGACCAGCCGCCCGCGCGGTGCGAGCGCGTCGACCGCCTGCGGCAATGCGCGCTCGATCTCGCCGAGCTCGTCGTTGACGTGGATGCGAAGCGCCTGAAATGTGCGGGTCGCCGGATGACGGCCCGGTTCACGGCCCGGCACGCAGGCCGCAATGATTCCGGCGAGTCGACCGGTGGTGGTGACGGGCGCGGACTCGCGCGCGGCGACGATCGCGCGGGCGATGCGCCGCGCGTGACGCTCCTCGCCGAAGCGCGAGATCACGATGACGATCTCCCGCTCGCCCGCACGCGCGAGCCAGTCCGCCGCGGATTCGCCGGAGTCAGGATCCATGCGCATGTCGAGCGGCCCGTCGCGCAGGAAGCTGAAGCCGCGAACGGCGCGGTCGAGTTGCGGCGAGGAAACGCCGAGGTCGAACAGGATGCCATCCGCGCTCGCGCGCGCGACGTGTTGTGCCAGTTCCGAGAATCGCGCGCGAACGAATTGCGCACGTGGATCGCCTGCAAATAGCCGGGCAGCGGCTGCGCTCGCCTCCGGATCGCGGTCGAATGCAATCAGTTTCCCCCTTGCGCCAAGCCGGCCGAGGATTTCCCCGGCATGGCCGCCGCGACCAAATGTCGCGTCCACGTAATAACCGTCGCCGCGGACCGCGAGCGCATCCAGCGCCGCGTCCAGCAACACCGGCGCGTGTTCCACGCCGCCCGGCTCCAGTG
>JALYJS010000247.1 GCA_030799345.1 Pseudomonadota bacterium
TGAGCCGCGAAGGCAGCCGCGCCGCAAATTCCACCACGCGGTGGTCAAGATAGGGGAAACGGCCCTCAATTGAATTGGCCATCGCCACCCGATCCCCCTGGGAAGAAAGCAGATATCCCGCGAGCAGGGTCTTGGCCTCCACGTACTGATCACGGCCAAGCGGGGACCAACGGGCGACTTCCACTGGCAGTTGCGACTGCATCCAGGCCATGGGATCCGAGTCGGCAATCGCCGCGCGCCACTCATCGGACAGGAAATTGCAGGCACGTCGTGAGGTTCTCCAGCGCGGCACATGAGCGAAAATCGGACTGTCCAGGAACTCCATGCCCTGAGAAAAGAACGACCGCGAGAACTCGGCGGTGGCGACCGGTGAACTGGCCAGATACGGGTACAGTCGACCAAACAAGGACGAGCGCATCCGTGAATCCGGTTGTCGGGCGCAGAAGCGCCTGATCTTCGCTTCCTTGAAAATATCGTAGCCGGCAAAGACTTCGTCGGCACCCTCGCCCGTCAGGACGACCTTGTAGCCCTCGGCGCGAACTCTCGCGGACAGCAGCATCAATGGAACAGGGCCCGTGCGCACGACCGGTGTCTCGGCGTGGTACACAAATCGCGGAAAAGACCGGCCAATGTCGGCACTCGCGCAATGTACGGTCGTATGGTCCGTGCCCAGATACTCAACCATCGCGCGCTGGTGTTCGCTTTCGTCAAACTCGGAGTCGGCGAAAGCAATAGAGAAAGTCCTGAGCGGGGCCGACGTGTAATTGCGAATCAGGCTCACGATCCCCGAAGAATCCAGACCGCCGCTCAGGTAGGCGCCCACCGGTACGTCGGCGCGAAGCTGCAGCCGAACGGAATCCACCAGCAAGTCCCTCAGTTCGGCGGCAGCCGCAGCGACGTCGGTTTCCGGATCGTGCGACTCATCGGCGAAATCCCAGTCCCAGTAACGGTGAATCTGCACGCCCTGTCCCGCGCTGAACTCGAGCAGCGTGCCGGCCTGCAGGCTTTCGACCCCGGCAAATGCAGTCGATGGATCTACGGGGGCCCAGAAAGTCAGCGCTTGCGCCACCCCTTGCGGCTGGAGCCGACCCAGCTCCGGCAGCGCGGAAAGCAGGGCCTTGATCTCTGAAGCAAACCACAGGCGCCCGCGGACCAGGGCATAGAACAGCGGACGGATGCCGACACGGTCGCGCACCAGCACGAGCCGGCGCAGGCGCGCATCCCATAGCGCAATCGCGAACTGACCGTTCAGGCGATGTACGAATTCCAGGCCGTAGTCTTCGTAAAGATGGACAATTACTTCGGTATCGGAACGAGTCGAGAAGCGGTGGCCCGCGCGCTCGAGCTCGGCCCGGAGTTCAATGAAGTTGAATATCTCGCCATTGAAGATGACGGTGACCGTGCCATCCTCATTGCTGATCGGCTGGTCGCCGGTCTCGAGGTCAATGATGGAAAGCCTGGCATGCGCGAGCGCAATTCCGGCATCGTGGAAGAAGCCGTACCCGTCGGGGCCACGATGATGGAGCGTCCCGATCATCGAGCTCATGACCGTCCTGATCGAGTCGTCGTTGGCGAATCGGCCTGCGGTTCCTGCAATGCCGCACACGTCACGACCTCCTGGGGCCTGTCAACCCTACGTGATAGACTATCTGGTATCGCGCCGCAACGGGATCGAGTGGCTGTTCCGCAGATGCAAGGGCTTTCGCCGAATATTCAGCCGCTTCGATAAACTTGATGTCATGTTCATGACGTTAATGTGCTTCGCGCTCCGTGGTCGAAGCCCTGCGGTTAGTATGAACATGAAGTACTGGAGGCGCTGCAGCATCCGCAGAGTGACATTCTGCGTGAACAAGCGCGATGGCGCGTCGGGTTCTATTCGAAGTTGACCGCTCGCGGCCGACGCGGCTAGTCTGGAAAGACCTAGGGGGAACGGGTGCCGAACCAGCCGTCTCGCCAGCCCGTACGGTTGGGCATCGTCGGGTGCGGCACAATCGTGCGAGTGGCCCACCTTCCGGTCGTTGCCTTGGATCCATGTGTCGAGGTCACCGCGCTGTGCGACCGCGACCGCGGCAACGCCACTCTGACCGCACGCGAGTTCGGGCTCGAAGCCACGATC
>JALYJS010000266.1 GCA_030799345.1 Pseudomonadota bacterium
GTGCTCGATCGGACGAGGGGCAAGACGCCTGCCCAAGCTCTGCACCTCCGATTTCGTTCCCTGGCTGATCTGTCGCCGGATAAAACGGGTGCGAGCGGTCGGGTTGGAGATTCCAGGGTTCATATCCGACGCTTGCAAGCATCGACAATCGAGGGGACTGCGCGCAAGCTCCGGCGGAGCAGTTGTTTCCTCGAAAAGTACACGCGCGGCAATTGCGATGCCGCGCGATTCGCGGTCAGCGAAATTTCGGCGGTGCTCACAGGGCCTGACGCGTACGCGCTGCACTTCATCGAGGCAACGCCTGCCCAACAGCCACTCAGCGACGCCATTGAATTGCATGCCACCGGCGGCGCCGCATGGTCGGTCGAGCGCGGTCGCGCCACTTGGGTGGTGGCAGTTCCATCGTCACCCGACGCAGTTTCGTACCGTGTCCCTGCCTCGACGGCACGGCATGTGATCCTGCCGTTTCCGGTGGCGGGTCGCGACCGTATTCGAGTCCACGCTACCCAGGATGCGGCGACGTGTCGCGTGACCATCGGAGGGAACAAAGGCGCGGAAATTGCCGGTAGCCCCGGTATGTTCGAGCTCGATACCGCCTGCGAGATGACGGCCGTTAACTGAGCTTCACGATCTGCCTCCGGAACAAGTGCAGCGCCAGCCGCGCGGCCAACAGCCGGTCGTTGGCATCGGCAACATAGGAAGCTTCAAAGCCAACCCGTGCGAGCAGATGCGAAGGGGTCGACACCGTGGAATTGATCGCTGGGACACTGGTGAAGACGAGTTTGAAGCCGTTGTGCAATGCGCTTCTGATAACGGGCGCGTCGTACTTGCCGTGCGGGCAGGAAAGAGCGGTGATCGAGTCCGGAGATTCTTCAAGGAGACTGGACAGGCGGCTACGCACGTCCTGCAACTCCGTGTCAACGGAGGAGACTCGCGTCAGCGGCGTATGGGACATACCGTGCGCTCCGACTCGGATACCGGCGTGCCGCAAATCGCGCAGTTCCTGGGTGGAAAGATTGTAACGCTCGCTATCGGCAAGGACCGCCTCGAATCTTGCGAGGATGTTGCGACGATCATTCGGTGCCACTGCTTCCAGCGCCGATATCAAACGTCTGAGTGCCTTCATGTCTGTTGCGTCGGACGGGTTCGGCGTGACGCCTGCCAGTTGGGACATCAAATTGACTTCCGGTGCACCGAGCGTACCCCGGCGCCACGCCGCCACCATCTGTTCCTGAAAGTAGGCAGTGCGGCGGTCTACCGCTTCGCCGACGACGAAGATCACCGCAGGCAGGCCCATGCGACCCAGGACTGGCCGGGCATAATCGAAGTTGTCCTGCCAACCGTCGTCGAAGGTTATAAGCAGCGCACGTGGAGGCAACTTCGTTGAGCCCTCTCTCGCCTTCAGGACATCGTCCAGACTGACAATCGCGAAATGCCTGACGAATAGCTGCAGACACTGCTCAAACAGTCGTACCGAAATCGTGTAGTCGGGATCGCAGGTTTTCCAGCGGGCATCCTGGGGATCCAGCACCCGATGGAACATGATGACGGTCAGTGTTTTCCGGTTTCTGATCCGGTGATAAAGGGACAGGACACCGGAAAGGTACAATAGAGCGGTTACGCAACGGTTAAGCATCTGCTGGAGATTTTAACCGTTTTTTGCGGAGAAGATATTGATCGACACGCCCGATATTTCCGCGGTCATCACCACATTCAATCGCCGGGAACTGGTGATTGGCGCGGTCCGCTCGGTGCTGGCGCAGACCCGGACTGTCGGACAGCTCATCATCGTGGATGACGGCTCAAATGATGGGACTGAGGCGGCGCTCGCACGCGAATTCAGCGGTCGCATCGAGTATGTGTGGCAGGAGAATCGAGGTGTTTCATCGGCACGAAATCGCGGGCTCGCGCTGGCCAGAGGCCGGTACCTTTGCTTGCTGGACAGTGATGATCGCTGGCATCCGGACAAGAGCCGGCTGCAGATGGACTGGCTTGAAGATCGTCCGGATTATGGGATGGTGCTGTGCGATGTGATTCGTGTTGATGCGCAGGAGCACCAGATCGACATCTTGCCGAGACGCGCGGCGATTCCCGAGGACGGCGAGGTTCTTCAATGGGTCATGCGCGACCCGGCACTGGTACCCTCATCAATTATGCTTCGCAGGGAGGTCGTTGAGTCGATCGGCGGGTTTGACACGAATCTCGCCACGGCGGAAGACCTGGATTTTCATCTGCGTGTCGCCAGAAGCTGGAAGATTGGCGTGATTGAGCAGCCTCTGGCTACTGCGAGGCGCGGTCATGATGGCCTCTCCGCGTCCCTTGGCACTTATTCCGACTATGTCCAGGTTTTCGAACGATTTGCAACGACAGTCAGTGAGCGTTTAACGGTCGCACAGATCGGCACGGCGCTCTCGAGCGCCTACCGACGCAGTGCACGCGGTCTGGTACTGGAAGGGCGTTGGCAGGAAGCTTTCCGGTACGCAAGCCAGGCATTGACGCACGCGCCGACCCTGGGCGAAAAGCTGCGCACGTTGGGGCTGGCGCCACCCGCAGCCAGGCGCTGCCTCAGCGCGCTAAAGAGGAGCTGGAAATCAAGGCCGGCTTGAGCGACCTTGAGGGCAGTCCAGTTGCCGTATTAACGCTACGTGCGCACGAACACGCTGCGACAGCGGGAGCGCTGCAGCGGGCGTCTCGAACACGAGGACAGTTGACGCCGCTGGGCCAACAACCGTTTGATCATCCACGACGATGATCGTGCTGCTCATGAGCTCGTCGATTGAACTATCGGCGACCGGACCGATGATCCCGCCGGCAATCGTTTCATCGAAGCGCGTCGTGCCCTCCATCTTGATCGTTACGCCTTCCTTTCTCAGCACCGCGACGGCGTCCAGAGCCAGTGGATCCGCGGCGCCCCTCGCTCCCTGCGAATAGACGTAGCCCTCGTCGATGAGATTGTCCTCGTGCAGGTCGATGCTGCAGGCGGGCGGGTAATCCTCGAGCTGGCGCAGGATGTAGGCGGTAATGGCC
>JALYJS010000269.1 GCA_030799345.1 Pseudomonadota bacterium
TCGTTGCGCGCCCGTCGACCGACCAGCAGGCACGGGAGCTGGCGGCCGGCCAACGAGATTCGTTCGCGGCATGGAGCGTCGAAGCGCGCGCGCCGGACCAGCTGCTGATGTGCGACTTCCGGCGGCGCACCAGATCGTGGCTCTCCGCTTCCGGTACGCGATTGTATTTTGGCTCCGCGGTGATTCCAGTCGCATCCGGCAGCTCGCGGAAAGCCGGCCTGGGTTTCGTGTTCACCGCGCTACTCGGTTTTCACCGACTCTATTCCCGCGTTCTCCTCCATGCCGCCGTGCGTCGGCTGCGATGAGCGTACGATTCGAAGACGCTGCGTATTGCGAGGTAACCGCTGATGTCGCGCCCATCGAAACTTCGTTCGAGCATTTACGCCAGTATCGCGGGCCTCGGTATTGCCTCTGCCTTCTACTGGTTTGGCAGCATTCACGGGGCCGATCGGGCGCTATCGCAGTATCGCGACCTCGCGTTCCAGACGACGGACGATGCCATGCGCCGGCATCTGAGGAATGACCTGCTGTTGTCGACCGGGCGCATCGATGAAGCGCGCCGCGGCATGGGCGCCGCCGCCTGGTCACACTACTCGACGCTGGAGGACGACGCGAAGGGCGTATCACTCCCCGCGAGCGATAAAATGCGCGAAGCGATTACCGCGGTCCGCGGTTACGTCGCCGAGTACTGCGAGTCCGCGGCAGCCGGCTTCCACGCCCCCGCACAGTTCGACATCTGCAAGGAGCATGCGGCACGCACGCGGATCCCTGCCGGTACACTGTAGCGGCAATGCGCGTCATCCTGCTGCCCGTTGCCGACCGTCCGGAATGTGCGTTCGCGCTCGAAGCCGCGTTCCGGCTTGCGGCCGGCCGGCTTCCGCCTTGCGAAGCGACCTGCCCTTGGCCAGACTTCGCTCGCACTCTGGCACGAACAGGTCGGCACGCCGGACCGCATCATGGCAATCTGCGGACCGACGTCGGACCTGTCAGTGTTGTCGCGGCCGAAACCCAGAGGTTCCGGCGCCGCGAAGAATTTCCTGCTCGCGACGCTGTTCAATTCCGCCCATCCCGTGCTGGTGTTGCCACAGCGGCGTATGGCGGCGCTCGGCACGCGAATCCTCAGCGCGTGCGCGAGCGGATATTTGGCGGTGTCACGGAGTCCATGCTGTTCCGTTCCACCCTGCCCGTCCTGATGTACCACCCTTAGACGGAACAGGGAACCGCGCATGCATATATCCAGACACGGCGCATGTGCTTTGCTCCTTTGCGTGACGCTGCTCGCAACGGCCGCGACGCCGCCCGCAGCGCCAACGGCGCCGGTGGCACTCGAGCGTCTGATCCCGGCCATCGACGCGCGTTTCGCCAGATTCCAGCAGGAAGCCCATGTTCCGGGACTGATCTACGGCATCGTGCGCGACGGCAAGCTGGTTCATGTGCGTGCAATGGGCATTCAGGACCTGGACTCGAAACGCCCGGTCGACGGCGACAGCCTGTTTCGGATCGCCTCGATGTCGAAGGCCTTTACGGCGCTCGCCATCCTGAAACTCCGGGACGGCGGAAAGCTTGAGCTCGACTCGCCGGCCGAGGCTTACGTGCCCGAAATGAGCGACTGGCGTTACCCGACCACCGACTCACCTCGCATCCGGGTTCGTGACCTGCTGAGCCATGTCGGCGGCTTTGTCACCGACGATCCCTGGGGCGACCGTCAGCAGGACCTGTCCGAAGCGGACTTCACGCAGCTGCTGCGCGATGGCGTGCCATTTACCCGCACACCCGGCACCACCTACGAATACTCGAACTTCGGTTACGCACTGCTCGGCCGGATCGTCACGAACGTTTCCGGCCGACCGTACAAAGACTACATCGAACAGGAAATCATGCGGCCGCTCGGCATGACGTCAACCGGCTTTGAGATTGCCGAGTCGCCACTCGCGAATCGCGCGATCGGCTATCGCTGGGAGCACGAAGCCTTTGCACGCGAGCCGGACATGGCGCATGGCACGTTCGGCGCGATGGGTGGCGTGCAGACGAGCGCGAACGACTACGCTCGCTGGACCAGCTACCTGCTCTCTGCCTGGCCCGCCCGTGACGGACCGGAGCGAGGCCCGGTGCGGCGTTCGTCCGTG
>JALYJS010000272.1 GCA_030799345.1 Pseudomonadota bacterium
GGCCTTACATTGAGCGGCGGGGTCGGCCGCCTTGGCCGTCGCTTCGGGCTCGCCTGCGACAATGTCGCTTCTTTCGATGTCGTCACTGCTGACGGACGATTCGTGCGGGCGAGCGACGACGAGAACCATGGCGAAGGCGAGACATGGCTGAAGCCGTTGCGCGCCTTCGGCAAGCCGGTCGCGGACACGATCCAGCCCATGCCTTACGTGAAGCTGCAATCAGGCGGCGATGCATCCGCACCGGCAGGGACCCACTGCTATGCCAAAGAACGGCTTCGTCGGCAGCCTCCCGGACGACGGCATTGATCTCATTCTCGACGTATTTCAGCGCACGCCCGGCCTGTACGACCTGTTCTTCGATCATTGCGGCGGCGCCTATTCACGCGTGCCGCTCAGTGCGACGGCGTTTCCGCGGCGCGACATGGCGTTCATCATGGCGATCTGGAGCGGGTGGAAGAGCGCCGAGGGTGCCGATGCAAAAGTCGCGCAGATGCGTGCGATCTGGCGTGAGCTTGAGCCGCTGACGCAGGGGTTCTATACGAACTACGCCGGCACGGACACGGTGCCGCCACGCGACCGGGAGAATTTCGGCGCCAACTTCGAGCGGCTCGTCGCCCTCAAGGCAAAGTACGATCCGACGAACCTGTTCCGCCTGAACGCGAACGTGCCGCCGAAGGTCTGAGTCGGTCTCCGTCAACGCTCGCAGGCGTCGCCGAGCTGTCGATCCCAATCGGCCTGATCGTAGTGACCGAGGGATTTCGCAATGAGGCCGTCGGCGCCGATCGCCCATTCCTCGTAGCCGCTGATCTTGATTTTGCAGCCGGTGCCGGTGTTCGTCCCGGTCAGGTTCCAGCGAAAGACGTACTGTTCTCCTACGGGATCGAGGCGGCTCATCTCCACGACCAGGTCGGGATAGCCGACCATGAACGAGCGCGCGGTGTCCGCAATCCCTGCGCGCCCGACGCTCGACGTACCGCTGTTGATCGTGAGCAACGCATTCTCCGCGAAGAAGGCAGCGACTTTCGCGGGATCCCGGCTGGACCAGGCCGCGGCGTAGCGCACGCCAAATTGCCTCATGTCGGACGCCCCTGCGGGATGGGTAACGCGAGTCGAGTGCATCAACGCCACTTTCCAACGCGAGCCATCGTGCCGCAGAAATGCGCTCTCCAGCCACTCGCGGATGCGCGTACCACGGGCATCGTCGGTGATGTCGGACTTGAGGACATACACGGCGTACGCAACGTCGCCGATGATCTTGACGGTATTGAACTCGACCTGATCGGTTCTCCTGAATCCGGTGCCGGGCTTCGGCATGTTGGCGACGTCGCCCTCGCGGTCGATGAGTTCACCCTGTTCCAGGAGCAGAAAGTCGTCCGTCGTCGTGGTGCGGTAGAGCGCCTCGTCGTAGCCGCTGTAGGTGGCGTAATTTTCCCGGATGGCCTCCTGGACAGCCGCTTCGTCATTCGATGCGAATGCCGGACCCGACAGCAAGACAGCGGCCAGTATTGAGGTGGTGGCGGACCCGATACGTCTCATGTCGATGGGCTCGGTTTGTGGCCCTGTCAGTACCGGTAGCTTGCCTTAAATCCACAGCACAGATGCATAATCGGGCCGTTCAAGCGCAGAGGAATATTGCCATGCAGGAGATTCGACGGGCCGCGGATCGCGGCTATGCGGACCATGGGTGGTTGAAATCCTTCCACAGCTTCTCGTTTGCCGAATACCACGACCCCGGGCACGTCCAATTCGGAGCACTGCGCGTAATTAACGAGGACCGCGTGTCAGCCGGAGCCGGATTCGGTACGCACAGCCATCGCGACATGGAGATCATCAGCTACGTGCTGAAGGGCGAGTTGGCGCACAAGGACTCGACAGGCAGTTCCTCCACCATACGCCCTGGAGATGTGCAGCGGATGAGCGCCGGGCGCGGCGTGCAGCACAGCGAGTTCAATCCTTCCGCGAGCGAAGGCGTGCACTTTCTGCAGATCTGGATCCTTCCGAACGTAAGCGGTATTGCGCCGAGTTACGAGGAGAAGCGCTTCTCCGTGGACGAGAAACGCGGCCGACTGCGGCTTATCGCCTCACCGGACCGGGCCGAGGGCTCGGTGCTCATCCAGCAGGACGCGCGGATCTATGCCGGTCTTTTCGACGGCGACGAGACCGCAGAACTCGACATCGGTTCTGGACAGCGCGCGTATGTTCACGTTGCGCTTGGTGCCGTCACGGCCAACGGCGTCGCCCTGGAGGCCGGCGATGGTCTCAAGCTCGCGGACACGGGCAAGGTGACGCTGCGGCAGGGCCGCGAAGCGGAAGTTCTGGTCTTCGACCTGCCCTGACGCCCACCATCCGATTCCAGGTTACTTTTTTCGCGCGGCGTAATACGCCGCGACCCCGGGGTGGTTCTCGACCCGCTCCAGGTGCTTTGCGAGGAGCGGCGCGTGCTGCTCCGCGATGTCGGCGGGGATGTGGTCCAGCACACCGGCCTTGAGCCAGCGCACGAACAGGTAGCACTTGAGGTCGGCGATGGTCAGTCGCTTCTCGACGAACCATTCGCCGCCACCCGCCTTGAGCCGCGCTTCGAATTGCCGGAGGAAGTGCGCGAGGGAACCCGCTGCCAGTGCCTCACGTGCTTTTTGCTTGGCCTCGCCTGCGAGCGTGAACGTGCTGCCGATTCGCGTCGAGATGTCCTCGACCGCATCCATCACTTCGTCCACCAGCGCCGCCTGCCAGTCGTCCTTCGGGTACAGGCCGGCCAGCTTGCCGAGATAACGGTTGATGGTGTTGGACTGCGCGATCACCTTGCCGTCCACTTCCAGTACCGGCAAGGCCTGGTACGGCATCTTGTCGCGCAGCGCCGACCAGTCGTTTCTCGCGATGCGCCTGTCTTCGAACGCGATGCCGCCGACGTGCATCACGAGCCGTGCAACCTCGCCGCGGCTGCTGTCGAAGTCAAAGTAGGTCAGGACGATCTTGGGCATGGGGACTCCTCGTGGGCTGCAAGGCGCGCCCGCAGCCATTCATGGAACTCGTGCAGGGCGGCCTCCTGTGGCATCAGCACGCCCTCGAGGTGGCGACGCGAGCGCAGTCCCTGCTGGTTGAGCTCGCAGACGCGACCATCCTGGGCGACGACGAGCTTGCCGAGCGCAATCATCTTCTCGAGCTCGTCCGCGTGCTGCTCGGCGACACCCGGCGGCAGCAGCCAGTCGACCGTGAGTTCAACTTGCTCGGGCCCGCGGGCTGCGATGCGGACGCTGCGCACGTAGTCCGGGTGCGCGACGACGAAGAGGTTTGCCGTGAACGACGCGAAAACAGCGCCGAGCGCGCGGTCTGCGGCGCTCGGGCCGCCGATAAGCGGCAACTTCGTCTGCCCGTCGAGCGTCCAGGTGACAAAACCGGGCGCGACGCGCGGTCGTGAGTCACCGGCTTTTCCGGGAGGTGCGCTTGAGCGGCTGTCGGCGTAGCTGAGAAGACCTTCCCTGTAGATCGGCATCACACGGCAAAGCTCCGGGTGAATGCCCGGGCAGTGGTAGCACTCCGAATAGTTTTCCCAGAACAGTTTCCAGTTGCAGGCGAGTGTCGAGACTTCCCGGTGCACCGAGACAAGATCGGCGAGCGGCCAGCGCCGGACATTCTCCCCCTCGATCCCCAGAAATGATGCCAGAGTCGTGGCCGGCTTCTCGCACAGGTTGACGAACAGAAAGCCGCCCCAGGTGTCGAGGTGCACGGCATAGAGCGGATAGCTCTCGCGGCGAAAATCCGGCTGCAGCTCCATCCTGGGCGTGGCGAGGAGCTCGCCACTCAGACCATAGCTCCAGGCGTGGTACGGGCAGACGATGCGGCCGTTTGCGAAGCGGCCGCGCGACGTCGCGCAGAGCAGCGAGCCGCGATGCCGGCAGGTGTTGTGGAACGCGCGCGCCCGGCCTTCGCGGTCGCGCGTCAGGATGAGGCTCTCTTCGCCGACTGATGCGACAACATAGTCGCCGGCTTCGCGCAGCTCCTCCGCGCGGCCGACGCAGATCCAGTCGCGGTACCAGATGGCCTCGAGTTCGCGCACGTACTGCGCCGGGTCGTAGTACCAGGCGGCCGGAAGGGACGCGGTCGTGCGATCCAGAAGAGTCATTTGCCGTCATAATGCCTTAAACCAGGCTCGTGACAGCGATGGCGCCAGAATCCCACATCAGCGAATACCACGACTCCATGGTCGCGTTCCTCGAGTGGATCTGGGGCCGCGATTTCATGGCGCCCGGGGGCGAGGGGAACGTCGACAAGATGGTCGAAGGCATCGACCTCGCCGGCAAGCGCGTGCTCGACATCGGCTGCGGCATCGGTGGGCCGGCGTTCGTGCTCGCCCGCAAATATGGCGCACACGTCACCGGGGTAGATCTCGAGCCGCAGCTCATCGATCGGGCCACGCGTCGTGCGGCGGAACTTGGGCTGTCACAGCAGACCAAGTTCCGGGCCGTTTCCCTCGGGCCGTTCGGGTTTCCTGACGCCACCTTCGATGTCGTGTTCACCTCGGGCGCACTGACGCAGACCGAAGACAAGGCTGGCATCGTGGCCGAATGCTTACGGGTGCTGAAACCGGGCGGGGTGCTCACGTGCTACGACTGGCTGAAGGGCGACGGCGAGATCAGCGACGACATGCGCTACTTCATCCAGATGGAGGGGTTGACTTACAACCTGATCACGCTCACGGAACTCGGGCAGCATCTCGTCGAGGGCGGCTTCGAAGCCGTCACGATGGAGGACGCATCCGAGTGGTACCGCCGCGAATCTCGACACGAGTACGAATGGATGCAGGGCGAGGGCAGGCGGCGGGTGGTGGAGTTAATCGGCGAGGCGCAGGCTGATCACATGATCGAGGACTGGCGTTCCATGGTCGTCGTCTGCGAGAAGGGCGAGCTGCGACAGGGGTATACGCGGGGGCGACGCCAGGACAATCAGGGTAGCAAGCGCCCTACCGCGACCAGATGACGCTGGTACCACGGTGATTCGATGCTAGCGACGCGCACCGTGTCGCCGCTCGACGGGGCGTGAACGAACTCGCCGTCGCCCAGATAAATGCCGACGTGCGAAAGCTTCTCCTGATCGCGAAAGAACAGCAGGTCGCCTTCCGCGGCTTCCGCGAGCGTGATCTTGCGCGCGGCCTCGAACTGCGCTTGCGAAGTGCGCGGCACGTCGTACCCGTTCGACGTAAACGCATAATGGACCAGGCCGCTGCAGTCGAAGCCCGTGCTCGGATCGCTGCCGCCGTAACGGTAGGGCGTGCCGACCAGCGAGAGCGCGAGCGCTGCGACGGGACCGCGGGTTATGCCCGACTGACTCGGTTGGGTTTCCCCAGGTGCAGGAACCACCGGCGTGCCCGCACACCCTGCCACGAGCAGGGCGGCAGCCATGATGCCGGTTAGCACCGTGCGGTGGTTTCGCATGGTTCGCATAGTGCGCGCTCCCGGATGAATCGGCCGTGAACGGCGTCGAATTCGCCGTACCGCATCGGAATGCCGCGGCTGTCGTATTATCCCCGCCCATCTCTGACTGCTTCCCCAGGAGTCCGCCCCATGACCTTGAGCCGCCGCGACTTTGTAACGACCGTGGGCCTTTCGCTGGCCGGCACTCTGGCGGCGCGCAGCGCCGCGGCGAACGAGGCGGTCGCCGTTCCCATCGTTGACGGCAGTTCCGACTGGGCGTCGGTGCGGGCCCAATTCGACCTCGCGCCGGACTGGATGCACTTTTCGCAGTTCTTCATCGTCTCCCACCCGAAGCCGGTGCGCGACGCCATCGAACGCTATCGCAACATGATCGACCGCCAGCCCTTCGAGACGGTCGAACACGGCATGGGCTTCGCCCCGATCCCGGGCGTCCAACCGCAGCCGGACCCGTTCCCGGTCCGCGTGCAGCAGGCAGCGGCGGCGTACATTGGCGGCAAGCCCGAGGAGATCGCGCTGACCGACAGCACGACCCAAGGGCTCGCGCTCATCTATCAGGGGCTGACGCTCAAGCCCGGCGACGAAGTGCTCTGCACGACCCACGATCACTACGTGCATCACGAGGCCATCCGTCTCGCGATCGAGAAGTCAGGCGCGAGCTGGCGACGCGTCCCGCTCTATGATG
>JALYJS010000290.1 GCA_030799345.1 Pseudomonadota bacterium
AAGATGGAGCTCAGCAAGTTCGACCCGGTCGTGCGCAAGCACGTGAAGTACAAGGAAGCCAAGATCAAGTAGGCCACGGGCCTCTGCTCGGCTACACTCCCCCGCATTCCGCGCAGCCGGATCGTCCGGATTGCGCCCGCGTGAGAATAAGGGGAGTTTTCAGCAATGCGTAACGCCTCGCTTGCCGCCGCAATCGCGCTGGCACTGCCGCTGCCGGCTATCGCCGCGACCGAACTGGACGAGGTCATGGTGACCGCCCAGCGCCGCAGCGAGAACATCCAGGACGTGCCGCTGTCGGTTTCGCCTCTAGCCGGCGATCGCCTCGATGCCCTGCTCGAGGGCGGCGGCGACATCCAGGCGCTCGCAGCGCGCGTTCCGAGTCTGTACGCCGAGTCATCCAATGGCAGGCTTGCGCCGCGGTTCTACATCCGCGGCCTCGGCAACTCGGACTTCGACCTCGCCGCGTCGCAGCCCGTGTCGATCATCGTGGACGAGGTCGTCCTCGAGAACGTCATCCTCAAGAGTTTTCCCCTGTTCGACATCGAACGGGTGGAAGTCCTGCGCGGCCCGCAGGGCACGCTGTTCGGCCGCAATACACCGGCAGGCATCGTCAAGTTCGACACGAAGAAGCCGAGCCAGGAGTTCGAAGGCGACCTGACCCTGAGCTATGCCGATCTGGGCTCCATGACCATCGAAGGCGCCGTCGGCGGCGGACTGAGCGAGACCGTCTCAGGACGCTTCTCGGCGATCTATCACGAGCGTGAGGACTGGATCGACAACAGCTTCACCGGCGAAAACGATGCGATGGGCGGATACGACGAATACGCCTTCCGGGCCCAGCTCCTGATCGAGCCGTCCGACAATTTCAGCGCGCTCGTCAACGTCCATGCCCGCGATATAGACGGCACCGCGTCGATCTTCCGCGCCAATGTCCTCGGCCCCGGCGGCAATGGCTTCAATTCCAACTACGATCGCGACAGCGTTTCCTACGACGAGGGCGCCAACAATCCGCAGAGCGCCGAGGGAGAGGGCGCATCGCTCAAGCTCGACTTCAAGCTCGCCAACGACAAGACACTGACGTCGGTGACGGCGTACGAGACGACCGAAAGCAGCAGCCTCGGCGATATCGACGGCGGGTTCGGCGCCGACTTCCTGCCCTCTGCCGGACCGTGCCCGCCGGGAAGCGCGCCCGGCGACCCCTGCATTCCGTTCCCGTCGCAGACGCAGGACGGCATCGACGATCTCGATCAGTTGACCCAGGAGATCCGCCTCTCATCGCAGGCGAGCGACCGCCTGTTCTGGCAGGCAGGCCTGTACTATTTCGATTCCGAGTTCTCGGTGACTACCACGCCTTTCTTCGTCGCGGCGACGACCCTGACGCATGAGAATACGGCCTGGGCCGTGTTCGGCCACGCCAGCTACGACGTGACCGACGCCCTGACTGTCACCGGCGGCGTCCGTTATACCGATGACGACAAGGATCTCACCGTCCAGGTCTCGCCGATTCCGACGGCACCGCAGAGCGTTTCCGACGAGCAGGTCAGCTGGGACCTGAGCGCGCTGTACAAGGTCAGTGACCAGTTCAACGTCTACGGGCGCCTGGCGTCCGGTTTCCGCGCGCCGACGATCCAGGGCCGCGATATTGCGTTCTTCGGCGCGCCGTCGATCGCGGACTCGGAAACCATCACTTCGATCGAGGCGGGATTCAAGTCGCAGCTCGCCGGCGACCGGATCCGTCTCAATGGCTCGGTTTTCTACTACGAGATCGATGACCAGCAGCTGTCAGCCATCGGCGGCGGCGGCAATTTCGTGCAGCTCGTGAATGCGGACAAGGGCACCGGTACGGGTTTCGATCTCGACAGCGAGTTCCTCGTCACGGACAACCTGGTGCTGACGCTGGGATTCAGTTACACCGACACCGAGATCGATGACAACACGCTCGTGGTGCCGCCCTGCGGTTCCGGGATGTGCACAGTCCTCGATCCCGTGGATATCGACGGCAACGCGATAATCGACGGCAATTCCTTTACGCAGGCACCGGAGTACATCGCGACCTTCACCGCGCGCTACGGCATTCCGGTCGGCAACAATGGCGAATTCTTCTTCCACACGGACTGGGCATTCCAGGGCGAGACCCAGTTCTTCATCTACGAATCGGCCGAGTTCTACAGCGACGACACTTTCGAAGGCGGCGCACGCATCGGTTATTCGCATGATGGCGGCAAATGGGAGGTTGCGCTGTTCGGCCGGAACATCACCGACGAGGAAAACGTCAAGGGCGCCATCGACTTCAACAACCTGACGGGATTTGACAACGAACCGCGCATCGTCGGCGTTTCGTTCAAGACCCGGTTCTGAGTCCCGGCCGGCACGGATGCCGGAACTGCCGGAAGTTGAAACGACGCGCCGGGGCATCGAGCCCTGGCTCGTCGGCCAGCGCATCGAGCGGGTCATCGTGCGCGAATGGCGGCTGCGCTGGCGCGTGCCGCAGAAGCTGCCGGCCGTGGTGCGCGGCACGACGATTCGCGCGGTCGGGCGGCGGGCGAAGTACCTGCTGATCGGCACGGATGCCGGCACGCTGATCTGCCATCTCGGCATGTCCGGAAGCCTGCGGGTAATGCCCGCGGATGTGCCGCCCTTCGCGCACGATCACGTCGACCTGCTGCTCGATTCCGGGCGTTGTCTGCGATTCAACGATCCGCGCCGCTTTGGCTGCCTGCTGTTCACGACGCAGGATCCGTCGCGTCACCGCCTGCTCTCCCGGCTTGCTGCCGAGCCGCTGTCGGACGACTTCGATGCGGAGGCGCTCTGGCAGCTCGCGCGCGGGCGGACCGCGTCCATCAAGTCGTTCATCATGGATTCCCGCGCCGTCGTCGGCATCGGCAACATCTATGCGAGTGAGGCCCTGTTCCGCGCCGGCATCCGGCC
>JALYJS010000301.1 GCA_030799345.1 Pseudomonadota bacterium
GATCTGGACCGCCAATCTCAATCCATCCCGCGGGCGCGAGATCGGCAAGATCCGGCCCGTCCTGGTCATGCAGGCCAACGAGCTGATCGACGCCGACACGCCGATGGTGGTCGTGCTGCCGCTGACGACAAACGTCTATCCACAGTTCAGGCTGTGGCGAGTCACCGTGCCCGCACGCGACCGCCTGAAGGACCCCTGCCAGGTCGTGGTCGATCAGCCGCGGGCACTTGATCGCACACGCATCGGCGACGGACCCCTCACTTCGCTGACGGCGCTCGAACTCGCGTCGGTCGAGCGGAGCCTGCGCGCCCTCTTCGGCATGATCTGAGCCCGCGTCCTGCTGGCACTCGTCCCATGATGACGCTCCGCTGCACACGCAAACTGCTGGAAGCACTTCGCGCGCCTGCAGCCGCGGAACCCGCACCAACCAGCACCGTGCTAGGCGACTGGTACGCCAATCTGTACGAAGCGCGACCTGGCCGGGTCGTCCTGTGCCTGAATGAACGTTCGCTGCCCGCCTGGAGCGAGCCGCAATCGCCAATGTGAAACTGGGGTACGACGGCAATCGGCGAGTCCTGGGTTGCCTGAACGAGGCCGCGTGCGCGGGGTATCAGCGGCCCCATGAACTTGCGCGTGAACTGTTCCAGGCCGCCTGTCCTGGCTCGCGGCCGAAACTCGCCCTGATTCACTGACAATCAGGCCACAAGACGTTTCAGCGGAAACGTGTTTCAGCCCTTCAGTACAGCATCGGCGACTTGTCCAGCAGCTCCACGCCGGATTCGGTGACGATGAGGTTGTTCTCGAATCCGGCGGTCCCGACACCGGGGCGACTCAGGAAGGCTTCCGCCGCCAGCACCATTCCAGGCTTCAGGGTCTCCGTGAGGCGCCGGTAGCCAAATGGCCCGATCTCCACGTCTCCGATTGGAAGTACGTAGCCCGGAAACGATGTAGCGAGGCCATGGCCGAAGCCGTGCCCCGAGCTCCCACTGTCCGGCTGCCCGGCATCGAAATACTTTCCTTCGCGCTCGAGCTCCGCCCAGCGGATGCCGATGTCCTGCGGAGAAGTGTCTGGCGCGATCGCCTTGACCATCTTTTCGACATAGCTCGCGCAATCCTCCACGAGCGCTTTCTGCGCGGGCGTCGGGCCAGACCCGCAAATCGCCGTTCGGCCGGGATCCAGCCAGTAACCGGCGAGGATCGGGCCGTAGATCCAGACGGTGACCAGGTCGCCAGGATTGGGCGCGCGCGTGTCGTATCCGTAGTAAGCCTTGCTCAAGCCGTTCTGCATCATCGGGCCGTGGTTGATCGAGATGCGATGAAAGCCACCGCCGCCGGCAATGAGGATGGACGCCGCACGTGCTGCCGCTTCGCACGAGCGCTCCCCGGAAATCATTGCCTTCATCGCGGCATCGAGTGCCGCCGACACGAGCGCGCCTGCTTCCCGGTAGACCTCGAGTTCGCGGGGGCTCTTCACCAGCTGCGGTCCTTCCAGCAGCTGGTGCTCCGCCACCCATTCGATCTGCGGCGTGTGCCGGCGCAGCACGCGATCCGACATTCCCGGCAGCACATCGTCTCCGACGACCGCCACGCGCCCCTCGATTCCCGCATTGCGCAAGTACTCTGCGAACCGGATCATCATGTTGGGCTCGTGCATGACGAGCTTGCCGAAGACCAGACTGGCCCGATCGATGTCGTCCTCGGTCACGCCGATGTGCAGCTCGGGTTCCTGCCCCTTACGGATCAGGAGGGCCGAGAACGTCCAGGGCGCACCCGACGCGTCGGTAGCCGGATCCTGCCCCGTGCCATAAATCTGGAAGTTGGTCAGCCAGTAGATATCGCCGACCTTGTCGTAAGTGCCGGCGGAGCGTTGCCAGACGACAAGGTTCTCGTAACCCGCGGCCGCCATCGACGCCTGCACTCGCGCCCATCGCGCTTCGTACTCCTCCCGCGCAAAGGCATTCTCAAAACCATTGGGCGGGCGCGGGCCGTGCAGTTCGGCGCCCATGGCCCTGCCGCCGAACCCCGCCATGGAAGCGAACAGCGCCGAGCTTGCGGATGACTTCAGGAAGATCCGCCGGTCTACGGTGCTCATGGGTCCAGGAATCGCGAGACCGCATCGTTGAACGCGGCGTTCTGGTCGACCATCGTCATGTGGGCACTCCTCGGTATCTCGACCAGCAGCGATCCGGGGAGTGCTTCGTGGGACTCCCTGGCCGTCGCGTCGCTGACCATGTCGTGATCGCCATAAATCACCAGCGTCGGGATATCGAGCTTGCGGAGCTCAAGCGTGAAGTCGAAACCCTTCAGGTTGCCGTCGATCTGGAAGTCGCTCTTCGCACCCCACATCGCATTCAGCACGTCCCAACCCAGCGACTCACCCGATTCGCTCCAGGCCGGCGGCCGAACGAAGTAGCTGTAGGGTGCCAGCGCCTCGTCCGCCAGCTGCCGGTATTCCGGTAACTGCGCGCCGTCCGGGCCAATGATGCCGCGCGCCTCCAGGGCCTCGATGCGCGCGCGCAGATCCTTGTCCAGCGATTCCTTGATGGACTTGAAGTCGGCATTGACCCTGGCCGCCGATGAACCCGTGCTCGCCAGTATCAAACGGCGGATGCTTTGCGGATGAC
>JALYJS010000316.1 GCA_030799345.1 Pseudomonadota bacterium
TCCGCTGGACGCGCGGCGTTCAACATAAACCAAGAGTCCCTGGGCCGGAAATGTGAACTGGTTCCGTCTGCGCGCCCGTTCGGAGGCGCCAGGGAACCGCACGTCGGAACGGGCTACGGGCGCAGGCCCCGCGCCGGTAACTTGTCCGCGGGAATCTCACCGAGCCTGCACATGACCAAGTCCAAAGGGTTCACGCTGATCGAGCTCATGATCGTGATGGTGGTCGTGGCCATCCTGGCCGCGGTCGCCTATCCGAGCTACCGGGAATCGGTCAGGAAGGGCAATCGGCGCGCCGCCCAGGCGGAGATGATGGAAATCGTCAACCGCGAGCACCAGTTCTTTATCGCGAACCGGGCCTACGCGGATGAGGACGATCTGCCGTACGACCTTCCCCCCGATGTTGGTCAGCATTACGACTATGAGATTACGCTCGACGCGGGACCGCCACTGGGATTCACGGTTGACTTTACGGCCATCGGCGCGCAGGCCACTGACGGTGATTTAAGCGTCGATAGTCTTGGCGTAAAAACTCCGGCGGAGAAGTGGTAGCCATGGGCGCGCGGCACAGTCCTTTTCAGCGCGGCACCTCGCTGGTCGAGGTGCTGGTCACGATGGTCATCCTGTCGATCGGCCTGCTGGCGCTCGTCGTTCTGCATGGCCGGCTGCACCTGCTCCAGATGGAGTCCTACCAGCGTTCGCAGGCGCTGATCCTGCTGAACGACATGGCAAGCCGTATCTCGCTCAATCGAAACGTCGTCGATGACTATGTGGCGGCTGGCGCGGAGCTCGGTGTCGGCGCCGCCTGTCCGGCAGCGGGACCCACGCGGCTGGAAGCGGATCTCAATGAATGGTGCAACGCACTGCAGGGCGCGGCGGAAGTACTGGGCGCCAACCAGGTCGGCGCGATGGTCGGCGGGCGCGGCTGCATCCAGGATATCGGCGGCGACGAATACCTCGTCACCGTCGCCTGGCAGGGCCAGGCGCCCATCGCGGCGCCGCCGGCGACCGTGACCTGTGGTCTCGGGGACTATGACAGCCCGACGGGCACACCCTGCGACGATGATCTGTGCCGCCGGGTGGTGACAACCGTCGTACGCATTGCGACGCTGACATGAACATGAAAATCAGCAAGCCGAATCGGCAGTCGGGCCTCAGCCTGATCGAACTGATGGTGGCGGTCGCCATCAGCCTCGTGATCCTGGCGGCGCTCGTCGCGTTGTTCGTCAATACGAGCCGCAGCAACCGCGAGTTCGCGCGCGCCAACAGCATGATCGAGAACGGCCGCCTTGCGGTGCAGGTGCTCGAGAACGACCTCATCCACGCCGGCTACTGGGGCACGTATGTGCCCAGTTTCGACGACCAGACGGCCGCTGCCGTGCCCGATGACGTGCCAACCGGCATCCCGGATCCCTGTCTCGCCTACAATCCGGGAAACTGGACGGAAGCCTATATCGACAACCTGATCGGCATGCCGATCCAGGTTTACGATTCCGCCGCCGTCTGCGCCGGCATCGTCACGGACCGGCTGGCCGGTACCGACGTACTGATCGTCCGGCACCTCGAGCCCTGTGTGCCGGGCACGCCGCCGAACTGCGAAGCCGCGGTTGCGGGGCGATTGTATTTCCAGTCCACGCTGTGCACGACGGATGTTGTGGACCGCATCCTCGATACCGCCGGCTTCACCTTGCTGCAGCGCGACTGCGTGACTGCGGCCGAGACGCGCCGGTTCATGTCGAGCATCTATTACGTCCGCAATTTCGCCGTCACGGCGGGCGACGGCATCCCGACGCTGATGCGTTCCCGATTCGACTTCGTGGGTGGCGTGCTGGAACATCAGGCGGCCGTGCCGTTGATCGAGGGCATCGAGGGATTTCGCGTGGAACTCGGCGTGGATGACGTCAGCGAAACCGGCGACGCCGTCGATTACACCACGGCCGTCCAATGGGACGATCCGGACACGCGGACTACAGCAGTCAACCGCGGCGACGGCGTGCCGGATGACGATTTTCTCAGCTGCACTACCGGTGCGCCCTGCAGTGCCGACGCACTCATGAATCTGACGGCGGTCAGGTTTTACGTGCTCGCCCGGGGCCGCGAGCCTTCGCAGGGCCATACGGACACCAAGGCTTATCAGCTGGGGACTACCGTGGTGCCGGCATTCAATGACGCATTCCAGCGCCACGTCTTCATGACGACGGTGCGGCTGCCCAATATTTCCGGCCGGAGGCTGTCGCCGTGAGCCCACGCCACACCTCGCGACAGCAAGGCGCCGCGCTGGTC
>JALYJS010000326.1 GCA_030799345.1 Pseudomonadota bacterium
CTGGATCGCCAGCGAGCCGGAAGCGGAGACGCGTCAGCAGCATCTTTGATGGGCCGGGCGGCACCGCCGCTATAATCGGTCCATGTCTCTCAGAGTCGACTTCACCGTAGCCGCGGTTGCCGAGCGCAAGGGGCGATTCCTCATCGTGCAGGAGCGCGCCGCGCGCCGCATCGTCCTCAACCAGCCGGCCGGGCACCTGGAGGACGGCGAATCGCTGTGCGAAGCGGTGATCCGCGAAACCCGCGAAGAGACTGGACGCGCATTCGAGCCCGCGGCCCTGCTCGGCCTTTACCTGTGGCGCGGCCCGGGCGAGCGCACGGTGCTGCGCGTCGCCTTCGCAGGCTCGGTCGGCGAGCGCGATGATGCCATGCCGCTCGACCGGGCCATCATCCGGACGCTCTGGCTCGAACGCGCGGAGCTTGCCGCGCGCACCGCCGAGTTGCGCAGCCCGCTCGTAATGCGCTGCATCGACGACTACTTTCGGGGCGTGCGTTATCCGCTCGCGCTGCTCAACCAGGTGCCGGCCGCAGAGTTGCCGCAGCTGGTGGCCGCCCCTGCGTTCCGATGAGCCGCACCATCGTTGCGCTCTCCGGTGGCGTCGACTCGGCCGTCGCGGCGCTCCTGCTGTTGGATGCCGGTCATCAAGTCGAGGCCCTGTTCATGACGAACTGGGAGGAAGACGAAACCGGCTACTGCACATCGGCCGCGGATTTTCAGGATGCCCGCCGGGTATGCACAGAACTCGACATACCGCTGCATCGCGCCAGTTTCGCGGCGGATTACCGGAGCCGCGTATTTGCGCACTTCCTCGACGAACTCCGGCACGGCCGGACGCCGAACCCCGACGTGCCATGCAATCGCGAGATCAAGTTCGGTTCAGGCCTCGCCTACGCGCGGCGACTGGGAGCGGAGCGTTACGCGACCGGGCACTATGCCCGCATCACTCCGGGACCGAAGCTCCTGCGCGGCGTTGATGAAGCCAAGGACCAAAGCTATTTCCTGCACGAGGTCGGTGCACGCGAGCTGGCCTGCTGCGAATTTCCGGTCGGCGGTCTGTGCAAGGCGGAGGTCCGGCGCATCGCCCGCGAGCGCGGGCTGCCGGTGTTCGACAAGCGGGATTCGACCGGCATCTGCTTCGTCGGCGAACGACCGTTTGGGGAATTCATCGAGGCCTTCCTGCCGGCCGTGCCGGGGCCGATCGAAACGCCCGATCGCGAAGTGATCGGCATGCATCGCGGCCTTGCGCGGTACACGCTCGGCCAGCGCAGCGGACTCGGCATCGGCGGGCTTCAGGGCGCCGGCGACGAACCATGGTTCGTGGCAGGCAAGGACCAGACCCGGAATGCACTGATCGTCGTTCAGGGCGCCGATCATCCCGCGCTCCACTCCAGCGGCCTGCGCGCCGGCCCGCCGCACTGGATCGCGGGCAGAGCGCCCGCCGCGGATTTCGATTGCACCGTGAAACTGCGTCATCGACAGTCTGACGTGCCGTGCCGGGTGACGGCGGCCGGAACCGCGCTCGATGTGCATTTCGTCGAACCGGTCAAGGGCGCCGCGCCCGGCCAGTACGCGGTCTTCTACGCCGGGGAGGAGTGCCTCGGCGGCGCGGCTATAATGACGCTCGTACCGGTGGAGGCATCATGCAGGACAGCTTCAAATCACGCCGCAAGCTTGCCGTCGAGGGCAGGACCTATGACTACTACGCGCTAGACGCGCTTGCCGAATACGGCGTCGAGCGCCTGCCCTATTCGCTCAAGGTCCTGCTCGAGAACCTGCTGCGTCACGAAGACGGGCGCACGGTCACGAGGGACGATATCGTCACGCTCGCCTCGGCGGACCCCAGGAAGCTTCCGCAGCACGAGATCGCATTCACCCCGGCGCGCGTGATCATGCAGGACTTCACCGGCGTGCCGGCGGTCGTCGACCTCGCCGCCATGCGCGACGCCATGGCGAAGCTCGGTGGCGATCCCGGTCGCATCAATCCGCTCATTCCGGCGGAACTGGTCATCGACCACTCCGTGATGGTCGACCATTACGGTTCGCACGAAGCCCTGAACCTCAATGCGCTGCTCGAGTTCAAGCGTAACGTCGAGCGCTATACCTTCCTGCGCTGGGGCCAGTCCGCATTCGACAACTTTTCGGTCGTGCCGCCGGACACCGGTATCGTGCACCAGGTCAATCTGGAGTTCCTGGCGCGCGTCGTCTTCACGAACCAGGATGGGCTCGTCTATCCGGACACGGTGGTCGGAACGGATTCGCACACGACCATGATCAATGGCGTCGGGGTGCTCGGCTGGGGTGTCGGCGGCATCGAGGCCGAGGCGGCCATGCTCGGCCAGCCCTCAACGATGTTGATCCCGGAAGTGGTCGGCGTGAAGCTCACCGGCCGCCTGATCGAAGG
>JALYJS010000340.1 GCA_030799345.1 Pseudomonadota bacterium
CCGGTTCACGGCGCCCAGCACCTGCGCGTCGGTGGGCAGGCCCGGGGTCGGACGGGTGGCCTCGTCGACCGCGCTGTTCCAGGCCGTTACGAGTGTGCGCAGGCGTTCGCGCCACGCGGCTTCGGCCGACCAGCCGGCGAGCGCTGCCTCAAGCTCGGCGAGCGTTACCAGCACGTCGCCGCGCAGGCCGAGCGCATTGCGTTTCCGCGCATCGTGCCGGGCGACGTTGACGGAGATGAGCCGCTGCCCGTAGTCACCGATGAGCTTGCCGGAGCCGGTCGTAAAATCGGCGAGCCGCGTGCCGAGCGCGAGCACTGTATCGGCATGCGCCAGCAGTTCGTTGGCCGCGCTCGAGCCCGTCACGCCGAGCGCGCCGGCGTTGCAGGGGTGATTCCAGGCGAGCGCACCCTTGCCGGCCTGGGTTTCGCCGACCGGGATGCCATGCGCTTCGGCAAAGCGGGCGAGTACCTCGCAGGCGCCCGCGTAATGCACGCCGCCGCCCGCGACGATGAAGGGCCGCTGCGCGGCGCGCAGCGCGGCGATTGCGTCCTGCAGCCGTCCCTGATCGGCGCGCGGCCGTTCGATCTCGTGAATGCATTCGTCGAAGAAAGCCAGCGGATAGTCGAAAGCTTCCGCCTGCACGTCCTGGGGAAGCGCCAGTGTCGCCGGCCCACAATCGGCCGGGTCAAGCAGCACGGAGAGCGCCTGCGGCAATGAGGCGAGCAATTGCTCCGGTCGGGTGATCCGGTCCCAGTATCGCGACACCGGCCGCAGGCAATCGTTGGCTGTCACTGTCGGGTCGCCGAAGTGCTCGAGCTGCTGCAGCACCGGGTCGGGGCGGCGGTTCGCAAAGGTGTCACCGGGCAGCAACAGCACCGGCAGCCGGTTGGCGTGAGCGACCGCAGCGGCCGTCACCAGATTGGTGGCGCCAGGACCGACGGAGGTCGTGCAGGCCATCATCCGGCGGCGGCGGCTCGCCTTGGCGAACGCGACCGCGGCAAGCGCCATCGCCTGTTCGTTGTGCGCACGCAAGGTCGGCAGCTGTTCGCGGCAGCCCGCGAGGGCTTCGCCAAGCCCGGCGACATTGCCATGACCGAAAATCGCAAACACGCCGTGAAAGAGCTGCTCGCTGCCGTCCGCGGTCCGGATGCGCTGCGCGGCGAGATAGCGTACCAGGGCCTGGGCCATCGTCAGGCGGACGGTCTTCATGGCGCGCTCACGCTGCGACCGCCGCGGGTCGCAGTCGCCGCCACAAATCGATGACGCGTGCGTAGCCGGCCCCGACGCGCGCGATCGCCGCCGCGTCGTCCAGTTCGCCGGCAAGCCAGTCGCGCGCGGCCTGCCCGAAGATCGTGCGTCCGATCGCGAACCCGCGGCACACGGGATACTTCGCCGCGATCTCGAAAGAGTGAGCGATCTGCTCCTCGCTGGCATCGAGCCCGAGCAGCAGCACGCCGCGGCAGAGCGGATCGTGAGCCGCGACCACCGACGCGATCTCGCGCCAGCCATCGGCATTCTGTGCCTCCAGCTTCCACCATGCCGGGCGCATGCCGAGATGATAGAGACGTCGCAGCACATTTGCCGTCGTGTCCGCGTCCACGGCCCGGCCAGGACCGGAGCTGATCACCTCGATCAGGAGTTCGCGCTCGAGCTGCCGGGCTGCGCGGTGAAGTTCGGCCAGACGCGATTCCTGCGCGAGTCGTAATTCAACCGGATCGGCGGGATGGAAATTGACCAGGCATTTGACGACATGCCGGCGAGGCCAGCTCTGCAGTTCGAGGCCGATGCTGCCGGGGGCCTCGAATTCCAGCGGCCGCGATCCCGGCAATTCAACCGGGCGACCGATCCAGCATGCCGTGCGGTTCAGGCGCGCCAGCGCACGCGAACCGTAACGGTCGTCGACGATCGCGCCGAGCCGGAGGTCCCGACCCTGCTGCAGCGCGACGCCCTGAACGGCTTCCGCCACGAGGGACTTGAATTGCGCGATGCGCCCGTACTCGGCGCCCGCCGCCGCCGCCATCTGCTCGAGCTGGCGTCGGTGATCGAAGGCGAGTATGCAGAGGTCGCCGGCCTGACGCGCAATGGACGGCGCGCGATGCAGCGACGCGATGCGTTCGTCGAGGTCAGGCCGCGTCGGCGGATTGGAGCGCGACAGGAATTCGTCGAGCTCCTCGCGGGTCGGCATCGCGGGCGTGCAGCCGTGGCGCGTGACCACGATCGCACCCGAGGCATTGCCGCGGCGCGCG
>JALYJS010000345.1 GCA_030799345.1 Pseudomonadota bacterium
ATCATCCACCGCCGGTCCCACTCAAGGCCGGTCGGCGTGACGAGCGCGTCCGCGACGTCGACGCCGCGGCAGGACTTGACCGGATAGACGTGCAGACTTGCGATGTGTCCCATGATGTCGTCCTAGCGATCCTGCTTCAGCGAGAAATCGTAGCTGCCGTAGTGCAGGTAGTTGGCCCAGTCGGCCGAGGCGAGCTCGCGCACGGCCGCGCGCGAGGCGTTCAGCGCGTCGCCGATCGAGCGGCCCTTCGCAAGATCGCGGTAGAGCGTGCCGGCGAAGGCGGTAGCTGCCGTATCTGACACCGGCCACCAGGTGCCGATGAAGTTCGCGACGCCGCCGCGCAGAAAGGCCTCGGCAAAGCCGATGCTGCGGTCGAGCTGCCGCAGCGGCTTGATCGTGGCACGCAGCCGCGCCGACTCGCAGGCATTGAAGAACACCAGTGCCGGCACCGATTCGAGCGCCGCCAGGTCCGCGCCGGACAGCACGCGCCCGCCGGCGCAGAGGATGCCGCTCGAGGCCGGCGCGTTCGCATCGAAGTACGCATGACCGGCAAAATGGATCGCGTCGTAATCACCGGAGCGAAATTCGGCGAGCAGGCGCGTGCGCGTAGCGTCGCCACCGCGCACCACGGTGATGCCCGCGCCTTCGAGCTGCGCCAGCATCTTCGCGACGCGCTCGCCTTCCTCGACTGCGCCCGGAAGATCGCCGGTCGGGTTCACGACCAGCAGCACATTGAATTCGCGTTCCCGGCGTCGCTGTTCGCGCCATTTCGCAACCGACATGCCTTCTGCCGCGTAGCGGCGGCTCAGGCCCTTGGACGCAGCCGGTGCCCAGCCGTCGATGCAGAGCGCTTCCCAGGGCCAGTGGGCGCTCGCGCGGTCGTGTACGACGACCAGCGGCACTGACTGGATGGAAGGCAGCGCGGCCGCGATCTCGTCGGGCAGCAGCAGTTCGCTCAACCGCTCGCCGAAGCTTTCGAGCTCGGCCAGCGGCATCCCGGGCGAGAGCCGCGCATGCTCGCGCTCGAGCGCGCGGACGTCGAGCCGCCGCGTGCCAACCAGTGCGGTCGCCTTCGGTGTCGGCCCGAGCAGGGCGACCTGCATCTGGCTCGCCGATTGCTGGACGAAAAGCCAGGCGAGCGGAGTCGCGGTCACTTTCGGTGGGCGTGCGGGCTTGCGGGCCGACTTGCGGTCCGGCATCAGCTTCAGGAGCCGCGCGGCCGGATGCAGGCGCAGCAGGTCTTCCGCGACGTTTCGTGCCGACGTCAGGCGCGCGGCGCTGCGCGAGACAATGGTGATGCGGCGCAGGCGCATCTCCGGCGCAAGGTCGGCGAGCGCGGTCAGCACGCCCTCGATCTGCGCCCGCGCGGCCGCGGTCGCTTCGGCGCCCGATGCGGTGCCCCAGAGCACCATCGCGAAATCGTCCACGCCCGCGAGCGCGAGCGTGCGGGTGACGTTGGTTGCGGCGAGTCGCTGCACGTCCGGGCCGTAGCGGTTGAATGCGCCGAGTCCCGCGAACACGACGAGCCGGGCGGCGAGGCCGCGTCGGCCGACCGGCAGCACGAAGACTTCGCCGGCAGCGGCGCTGATGGCGCGACGGCGCGCGAGGTCGCTGATCGCGCCCTGCAGGATGCGGTCGATCGCGAGCGCGGCGCCCGCGGGCTCGACGTTGGCAAAGGCGCCGAGCACGAGCGCGCTGGCACTGCTCTGGGTGATGCTGCCTTCGACGAACGCGAGTTCGACCGGCTTCATGGCCGCACCGCGCTCGGTGCCAGGGATCGGCGCCGACGGCGGCTGGGCGCTGTCGACGAACTCGTGCAGGAATTCGCGCTGTTCGCGCTCGGATAGATCGGACCACACGATCTTGGGATCGGGCGCCGCCCGCGTGTCTTCCTGCCAGAGCACTGGCACGCCGCGGCTGCGCGGCAGCACATGCGGCAGCGTGTCCGTCGTTTCGCCGCGCGCGAGATCGACGATGGCGCGGCCGACTTCGACGTTGCCCGGCAGGGAGCCGTGGGCTTCCTCGACATACCAGGCCGGCAGGCCCGGCCAGTGCGCGAGCGCAAGCGGCACGGTGCCGTCGCCGGCGGCGCTGCGGCCGAATTCGAGCTTGCGATTGCGTCGGCGCAGGCAGGTGACGGTGTCCTGGCCGTGTCCCGCGATCAGCGCGAAGCGCTCATCCGGCGGCGGCAGCGCCTCGATCGCGAGCGCGGCGTCTTTCAGCAGCATGACGCTCGGGCGCGGGCCGTCCGGCCAGTGTGTGGCGTCGAAGGGATCGAAATCCTTGCAGGTGCCGGCTGCTGGCAGCATGCCGCAGAGACCGGGGAAGGTCGTCAGCACCTTCTCCGCGATCTCGCCCGCGTCGTGGTGCAGGTCGAGCATCGCGACGCGACGCACCAGCGGGTAGGTGCCGCGCAGCGCCTGCACGGCGACGAAAGCGCCCCGGTTCGGCGTGCCGAGCTGGATTACTCGGCCGATGCGGTCCGCGCCCTCGTGTGCGAGCGCGGCGCGGGCGACGAGGCCGCCCAGGCTGTGGCCGATCAGGATCACGTCCTTACGGCGTTCGGTGACCAGCCGGGCGACGAGCCCCTCGCCACACGAGGCAAAGTCACGCCGCCAGTCGTAGGGGTGGAATGCGGCATCGAAGCCGGCGATCCGCAGGACCAGCCGCAGGCGCTCGTAAGCGAAGCGCATGACCCCGAGCGGCGTGTAACGGATGCCGTCCGGCAGCGCGAGCTTGGTGATCTGGCCTTGCGCGATCTCGAACGGGTCGAACCAGGTGACGTCTTCAGTGCCGTCCTTGCGCAGCCGTCCAAGGGTCGAGCCCATGATTCCCGGCAGGATCAGCACACGCGGGCCGCCGCGCATGCCGGCCGCGCGCCTGGCCAGCCGCGCCAGCTCCTGTTCCGCCTCGAGGTATGCCGCCATCGGGCGATTCTAATGGTGCCGGGTCGTACATTCGTACATTTGGCAGGAAGCCGGTTAAAGCCTCGCCCAAATGTACGAA
>JALYJS010000217.1 GCA_030799345.1 Pseudomonadota bacterium
CCTACGCCGAGAGCTGAGGTTATGGCTATTGCTTCCGTACGAATTCCGTATTTCCGTATCGAATTAATCGTAACCTATTGATTTAATGGCGCTCCCAGAGGGATTCGAACCCTCGTACCAGCCTTGAGAGGGCTGTGTCCTAGGCCTCTAGCCGATGGGAGCGAAGCGCTTGTGCATTCAGCCGGGGCCCGCGGCGGGGGCTGGTATTATATCGGCCCATCATTCGACCTCAAGCGGACCTTTATTCTTGAACCAGCCAAGCGACCGGGCCTGCGAACCGGTGATCGTCGCTCGCGCAGATCATCCGATTTCGCGCTCCATGATCGCGGGCAGTGCGCTCAAAGTGCTCTACCGGCTGAAAGACGCCGGTTATCAGGGTTTCCTGGTCGGCGGCTGCGTGCGCGACCTGCTGATCGGCATCGAGCCGAAGGATTTCGACGTCGCGACCGACGCCTCACCAGAGGAAGTACGGCGGCTGTTCCGTAACTCGAGGCTGATCGGCCGGCGCTTCCGGCTCGCTCACATCCGGTTCGGCCAGCACGTCGTCGAAGTCGCGACCTTTCGTGCCGCGGGCGAGCCGATCGTGCCTGACGCAGAACCGGACCTGGAAGTCGATCTCGACGCAGAGGACGAAACGGAAGTTGAGGGCGACGATGAGGGCGATGTGGATGGCAATGTGGCCATCGACGACGGCGCCGTCGAACCGGAGTTCAATCGCGTGGACCGCTCGCACGATGCCGGCGGGCGCATCCTGCGTGACAACGTCTACGGCACCATCGACCAGGACGTCTGGCGGCGCGACTTCACTTGCAACGCGCTCTACTACAACATCCAGGATTTCTCGATCTGGGATTACGTCGGCGGCGTCGAGGACGTGCGCTCGCGCACGCTGCGATTGATCGGCGATCCCGAGACGCGCTATCGCGAAGACCCGGTGCGCATGTTGCGCGCGGTCCGTTTCGAGGCAAAGCTCGGGTTCTCGCTGCACGAGGAAACACGAGCGCCATTTGCGAAGCTCGCGGTCCTGCTCGAGCACATCCCGCCCGCGCGGCTGCTCGACGAGTTCCAGAAATTGTTCCTGGCCGGATTCGGTCAGCGTTCGTTCGAGTTATTGCGCGAGCATGGGTTGCTCGAGCACCTGTTCCCGGGGACCGCTCTGCACCTGGCCGCGGAGAAAGATGGCCTGGCCGAGCGCCTGATTACGGCCGGGCTCGTCAACACGGACCGGCGCGTCGAAGAAGGCCGTTCAGTCACGCCGATGTTCCTGTTCGCCGTGCTGCTGTTCGGCCCGGTTTCCGCGGCCGCCCAGCGGCGCTTCGAGGCGGGCGAACACCCGGGACAGGCGATTGCCGATGCCGTCGACGAAGTCATCGCCGCGCAGAACCGGCGCATCGGCATCCCCAAGCGCTTCTCGATTCCGATGCGGGAATTGCTCGCACTGCAGCCGCGCTTTCACCGCCGCGAGGGTCGGCGCGCACTGGGGTTCCTCGGCCACCCCCGATTCCGCGCGGCGTACGATTTCCTGCTGTTGCGCACCGAAGCAGGCGCCGAGGATCCCGCGATTGCTGCCTGGTGGACTGAGCTTCAGTCGTTGCCGCAGCCGGAACAGCTGACGCGCGTCGGAACAGCGGAATCCGGCGAAGATGCGCCGCGCGAGGGCGGCCCGGTGCGACGCCGCCGGCGCCGCGGCGGCAGGCGCCACAGGTCACCCGCGCCCGACGCCTGATCGATGCATTGGCACCCGGCGTATGTGGCGCTCGGCAGCAACCTGTCGGATCCTCCGCGCCAGGTCGAGAGCGCCATCGGTGCGCTGGCCGGCCTGAACGCTACCAGGCTTGTTTCGCGATCGAGCCTGTGGAAAAGCCGGCCGCTGGGGCCGGCGGATCAACCCGATTTCATCAATGCCGTCGCCGGACTGCTGACAACGGCGACGCCGCAGGCATTGCTGACCGCCCTCAAGGAACTCGAACGACGCCTCGGACGCACACAGCCCGACGTGCGCTGGGGCCCGCGGGTGATCGACCTCGATCTGCTGCTCTACGGTGACCGGCAGGCTGGGGATCCGGATCTGACGCTGCCGCATGCCGGCCTGCACCAGCGCAATTTCGTGCTGTATCCTCTGGCGGAAATCGCCGCGGAACTCTGGGTGCCGGGACACGGCCGCGTGCGGACGTTGAAACATCGAGCAGCGGGCGATGGTCTCGAACGCCTGGCGCGGGGATCCGGTGACTGAATCGAAGCAGGATAACTGGCCTCACCGGCTGGTCGTGGTCGAAGGCCTGATTGGCGTCGGCAAGACCAGCCTCGCGCGCAAGCTCGCCGCGGCGGTGGGCGCCGGCACCGTGTTCGAGCAGCCGATGGAGAATCCGTTTCTCGAGCGCTTCTACAAGGACCGCAAGGCCGCGGCCTTTCCCGCGCAGCTTTACTTCCTGTTCCAGCGCGCGCGCCAGCTCTCCGAATTACGCCAGCACGACCTGTTCGCGCAGGTGCGCGTCGCCGATTACATGCTGGACAAGGATCGGCTGTTCGCGCGCATCGTGCTGGACGATGAGGAGTTCAAGCTCTACGACCAGGTCTACACGCGGCTCGCAATGGATGCGCCGGTGCCGGACCTCGTCGTGTTCCTGCAGGCGCCGGTCGATGTCCTGCTCGCGCGCATCGACAAGCGCGGCATTCCTTACGAGAAGTACATCGATGCTGCTTATCTCGAGCGCCTGGGCGAGGCCTATACGCGCTACTTCCACCAATACACGGCGTCGCCGCTCCTGATCGTCAACACGAGCGAAATCGATCCGGCCAACGATTCCCGGGATTTTGACGACTTGTTCGACACGATCCGGCAGACGACCCGCGGCCGGCACTACGTCAATCCGGTCCGGGCCTGACGGCCTGGCGCGCGAGCGCCCAGCGCACGTGCGTGCGTACGACTTCGTCCGGATCGTCCTGCCGTCCCGCGAGCGCGGCCGCGATGCGGTCCGAGTGCGGGGCATTGCCGAGTGCGACCGCGATATTGCGCAACCATCGCCGGTAACCGAGGCGCCGGAGCGCGCTCCCTTCCGTGCGTTCCAGGTATTCCGGTTCCGACCAGCCGAACAGCGCAACGAGATCCGGCGCGTCGAGCCCGTGACGCACGCGAAAGTCCGGTTCCGCGGCAACCCGGGCGAATTTGTTCCACGGACAGACGAGCTGGCAGTCATCGCAGCCGAAGATGCGGTTGCCGATCGCGGGGCGAAGCGCCTCAGGTATCTCGCCGTGGTGTTCGATCGTGAGATACGAGATGCAGCGGCGCGCGTCGAGCTGATAGGGCGCCGTGATCGCGCCGGTCGGGCAGGCCGGCAGACAGGCGCTGCAGCTGCCGCAGCGGTCCTTGGCCGGCGTATCCACCGGCAACGGCAAATCGGTGAACAGTTCGCCGAGCATGAATAGCGAGCCGGCGCGCTCGTTGATCAGGTTCGTGTGCTTGCCGATCCAGCCGAGGCCGGCATTGCGTGCCAGCGGCTTCTCCATGACCGGTGCCGAATCGACGAAGGCGCGGTAGCCGAACGGGCCGAACTCCGCCTCGAGCCGCTGCGCCAGCATCCGCAGGCGGCCGCGCAGGATCTTGTGGTAGTCCCGTCCGAGGGCGTACCGCGCGACGTAGCCCTTACTGCCGTCGCGGAGTACACGCTCCGGCGCCGCGGCATCGGGGGCGCTGCTCGCCATGCGCACGCTGATGACCCGCAATGTTCCCGGCACGAGTTCCGCGGGCCGGCTGCGCCGCTGCCCGTGGCGCGCCATGTAATCCATGCCGCCATGCCGCGATTCGCCGACCCACCGTGCGAGGTTTGCCTCGTCGTCCGGCAGCTCGACGCCTGCGACGCCGACCTGGTCGAAGCCGAGTACGCGCGCGTGTTCATCGAGGCGGGACCTCAGTGCCTTGAGCTGCAATGTGTCGAGTGAACTGGCCATGAAAGCCGCCTCCGGCGAACGGTCAGTATAATCGTGCGCATGGAACCGCTGCCCGCGAGCATTTATTCGGCTGCGCAGGTGCGCGCGATGGACCGGCATGCGGTCGAGGTCGGTGGCATTCCCGAATACACGCTGATGAGTCGCGCCGGAGAGGCGGCACTCGCCTGCCTGCGACGGGCCTGGCCGGATGCCGGCCGACTGACGATCCTGTGCGGCGCGGGCAACAATGCGGGCGATGGCTATGTGCTCGCCGCACGCGCGCGTAGTGCAGGCATGCAGGTCAATGTCATGGCCCTCACGGATCCGTCGCGACTGCAGGGCGCCGCGGCGCAGGCGTTCGCTGATTTCATTGCGGGCGGTGACACTCACGCCGAGTTCGACCCAGCAGCCGCCGTCGCGTCGCCGCTCATCGTCGATGCCCTGCTCGGAACCGGCATCACCCGCGAGATGGAGGGCGTCCTGCGTGACTGCATCGACACACTGAATGCGGCCGGCCGGCCTGTGTTCGCGCTCGACTTGCCGTCCGGCCTCGATGCCGACACGGGGCTGGTGCGTGGCGCGGCCATGCGCGCGACCCGAACGCTGACCTTCGTCGGCCTGAAGTCCGGCCTGTTTCTCGGCGATGCGCCGGATCACGTCGGCACGCTTGAGTTCGCGGGTCTCGGTCTGCCGGACGCGGTGCGCGGCGGCATGGCGCCGGTGATCACCCGCCTGGACACGGACATCCTCGCAGACATGTTGCCGCCACGACGCCGGTCCGCACACAAGGGCGAGCACGGCCGCGTACTCGTGATCGGCGGCCGCGCGATGGCGGGCGCCGCGCGCCTCGCAGGCGAGGCGGCATTGCGTACGGGCAGCGGCATCGTCACCGTAGCCACGTCCGCTGCCGGCGTTTCCGCGATCGTGGGCAAACGGCCGGAACTGATCGCGGTGCCCGTCGCTTCGGCCGACGAGCTCGAACCGCTCCTCCTCACGGCCGATGCCGTCGCGATCGGACCGGGGCTCGGCCTCGACGATACCGCCGCAGCGCTTCTCGATGCCGCCATCGCCTGCGGCAAACCGCTGGTCGTCGATGCTGACGCATTGACGCTGCTGTCGCGGCGTCCATACCGCCACGACGCGTGGATCCTGACGCCACATCCGGGCGAAGCGGCGCGCCTGCTTGGCTGTGACACCGCGGCGATCCAGCGCGACCGGCTCGGCGCTGCGCAGTCGATTGCCGCGAGGTTCGGGGGCGTCGCCGTGCTGAAAGGCGCCGGCACGATCATCTCCGCGCCGGAGGCAACACCCTGGATCTGCGATCGCGGCAATCCGGGCATGGCGACGGCCGGCAGCGGCGACGTACTGACCGGCATCGTCGCGGCCTTGATCGCGGGCGGCGTGAAATCGCCGCTCGCCGGCGCGGCAGGCGCCTGGATCCACGCGACGGCCGGCG
>JALYJS010000363.1 GCA_030799345.1 Pseudomonadota bacterium
CGGTGACTCCGCGCCGGATCGACGCCGATCGCGCGCCGGTATTGCGGCGCGACGCGGAGCTGGCCAAACCAACGCCAAGAGCTGCGCCCGCGCCTAGAGTGGACCGGGCCCCGGCTGCGCCGGAGCGCAGTGTGTCTGCACCACCGAGCGGTACGGGAACGATGCGCCCGTCGCGTCCCGCCGAAACCCGCAGAGAGGCTCAGTCGAGCCCGCCGCCGGCTACCAATCGCGAGTTGGGGACGCTCCGGACACCCTGACGATCAGAGCCAGAGCAGCATCGCGGCGATCGTCAGGCGGCGAATGGCAGGCCCGGGGGATCGTCGTTCGGCGTATCGTCGTTCTTGGCGGCGACCGCGGTTGCTCTGCCGTCAGCCCGCGGATCGATTCTCCCCACGCGCAGCAACTCAGTCACTTCGCGAGCGCCCATGGCTTTGCTGAAGTACCAGCCTTGCGCGATCGTCGAGGTGGCGCTCGATAGGACACGCTGCTCCGCGGTTTCGACCCCTTGCGCAATGACCCCGATCCCGAGTTCGTGCGCGAAATTGACGATCGCCCGCATCGTGGTCGCGCGTTCCGTATCGGTCACTGCAGCATCGATGTAGGACTGCGCGATCTTCAGATAGCTCACGCGATAGGTCCGGAGATAGTTCAGCGACGAATACTCGCTGCCAAATTCGGCGATGGCGATTCGCACGCCGAGATCGCGCAGTTCGGTCAGGATTTCCCGGTGCAAGAGGGTTGCTTTTGCGAGCGTGGCTTCGGTCACGTCGAAGCTGATGTCGGAAGGCGTCATCCCCCACTTTTCGAGGGTTGACTTCACGTCGCCCAGCAGCTCGCGGCCATTTTTCAGCTGCGCGAACGACAGATTCATCGTCAGCACTTGCGGTGCTATTCCGGCGTCGCTCCAGAGCCGCCATTGCCTGCAGGCATTCTCAAGAACCCATTTGCCAACTGCGACAATGGTTCCGGTCTTCTCGGCGACCGGAATGAATGCCTCCGCGGGCAGCAGGCCGCGCTTCGGATGGAGCCAGCGGACCAGTGCCTCGACGCCGACAATCCTGCCTGACGCCAGCTCCACCTGTGGCTGGTAGAACAATTCCAGTTCGTTTCGCTCGAGCGCTCCGCGAAGTTCATCGGCCATTACCATTCGTTCGAGCACCTGATCGTCGAGATCGTCGGTATGGAACCGGTAACGATTCCGTCCTTCGTCCTTCGAACGGTAGAGTGCGAGATCGGCCTGGGCCAGCATGCTGTCCGGCCCCGCGCTGTCAGCTTCGTAGGGACAGACACCGATGCTGACTGTCACGTGCAGCTCATTGCCTTCTATCAGGTAGGGACGGGTCAGGCTCGCCAGGATCGCGGCCGCCAGGGTGCCGGCGTTTGCGGGTTCGCTCATATCCGCCTGCAACACGGCGAACTCGTCGCCACCAAGCCGCGCAACGATATCGTTCTCTCGAGTGCAGGCCTTCAGGCGCACTCCAACTTCGCGGAGCAGCGCGTCGCCCGCCTGATGCCCCAATGTGTCGTTGACGGCCTTGAAGTGATCCAGGTCGAGATACATGATCGCAAACGGATTGCCACCCCGTTTTGTCGAAGCGAATGTCTGGCGAAGTCGCTCGATGAATGTTCCGCGGTTGGCCAGGCCCGTGAGACTGTCGGTCCGCGCGAGCAGCGCGATCTTGTCCTCGGCCGCCTTGCGCTCGGTGATGTCGATGATGATGCCTTCGATTTCGAGGAGCCGGCCGCTCTTGTCGCGCACCGTCGTGTAGCGGTTCTCCACCCAGCGATAAGTGCTGTCACCCGTGCGCAGCCGAAATTCGATCGACGCTCCCTCCGCGTTCTTCTCGACGGTTCGCGCCATCGCGGCGTCGACCTTGGCTTCGTCCTCCGGGTCCATCAGCATGCGGGCCCAGTTGGGCGATTCCACCAGTTCCGCCGCATCGTGGCCGAACTTCCGGATGTTGTGTGACACGTAAATCATCGGGAACGGCGGCTCTCCTCGCAGGCGATACAGGATCGTCGGGCTGTTCTGGACGATCATGTTCGCGTCGGCCAGTTCCCTGACGTATTTTTCCTTGGCGATCGCGACGCCGAACAGGCCGGCGAGCGTCTGCAAGGTATCGGTCTCCGCCCAGGTCCACTGGCGAGTGGCCTGGCCGGAGTCGATGAAGGTCATGTTGCCCCAGAGCTTGTCGTGCACCATGATCGGAATCTGCAGGCACGATCGCATGCCGTTCTGCTCGAACAGCTCCTTCAGTTCGCCACTCAAATCATCGACCGAAAACGTCGTCAGACGGTCGCCGAGCAAGGGCGCAACGGCCTGCGGCAGAGTCGCCGCGAGATCGAGCTCCTGCAGCGCGGGTTTTCCAGCCACCGGCATCCGGTCCGCTGCACACCATTCGTGAACGACGGACGACCGGAGCTGGCCCTCACGACCGGTAATCTTGCTGATGTGCACCCGGCTGACGGCGACCGTCTGGCCGATGAGTGCCAGGACGCTGGTCGTGGCGTCCTCGAGGCTGCGGGAACCCAGCAGCTCCTCCGCGCCCAATGCCACCGCGTGCAGCAGCGCGTCGTGCTCTTTCAGTGCAGCCTCCGCGACCTTGCGCTCGATCAGCTCGCCTTCAAGCAGCTCATTGCTTTCCCTGAGCTCCTCCGTGCGGACGATCACGGTGTCCTCGAGCTGCGTCTTGAAACGCGCGAGTTGGGAGGCGCGTTCCCGCTCCTTCCCTGCTTCCTGCTCGGCGACCGTCCGCTGTTTGAGTGCGCGGATCAACAGCGTCGACAGCAACAGGAAAACAACGCTGGCGGCCAGCGCAGCAAGGCCTCGCTGCCAGGCGGATTGCCGCCATTCGACCAACGCGTCCGCCCGGGGCAGCGCCGCATGCACGGTGAAGTTCGCGCGGGCTTCCTGCACGACTATCGCGTCGTCGACAGCTCCCGGCGGTGCGTCACCGCCGGAGATCACGCCGTCTGCTTCGACCCAGATGCTGGCCGTCGGATATTGCAGCAGGGCGCGCC
>JALYJS010000019.1 GCA_030799345.1 Pseudomonadota bacterium
TGCCGCAGCTCCCGTTGCCTGTGCCGTCGCTGCCGGAGCCGGTGACGGGAACGTTACGGACCGCGCAATCGGTACCGCGCGCAGAACTTCGGCGGCTGCGCATCCGCGAGTTGTTGCGCACGGAGCGAGACACCGTCGAGGCCGATCCTGCCGGTGAGCCGATCCTGCGGCGCCAACTCGGTGCGCTGTCGCCGACGCCGGAGGCGCTCGAGCGCGCGCTGGCCGCGGGCTTCACGATACTGAGCGAGCAATCGCTGGAAGGTCTCGGCCTGCGCCTTGTCGTGCTGCTGGCGCCAGAGCGAGTGTCCACGCGCCGCGCCTTGCGGCGGCTGCGCGATCTCGACCCGGACGGCAGCTACGACTACAACCACCTGTACCTCGACAGCGGTGTGGAAGCTGCCGTGGAAGAAGCTCCGGCTCCTGCAACGAATATACCTGTGCCCGGGCAGGCTTCCACCATTCGCATCGGGCTGATCGACACCGGCATCGACTCAGGACATCCGGCGCTTGCCGGGGCGAACATCGCGATGCATGGCTGCGACGGCCGGCCGACGCCTGCGTTTCATGGCACGGCGATTGCGTCGCTGCTGGTCGGACGCGACGGCGACTTCGAAGGCATGCTGCCGGGCGCGACGCTTTATGCCGCCGATGTGTTCTGCGGTCACGGCGGCGGTTCGCTGTCATTGCTCGCGGTCGAGCTCGACTGGATGGCGCGCGAGCGCGTGCCGGTCGTGAACATCAGCCTGGTCGGTGCGAAAAGCGTGCTGCTGACGACGCTCGTGCGCGTGATGGGCGAGCGCGGGCATCTGCTGGTCGCGGCGGTCGGCAACGACGGGCCGGGAGCGCCGCCGCTATTTCCCGCGGCGTATCCACAAGTGGTCGGCGTAACGGGTGTCGATGCGAATCAGCGCGTGCTGCCGGAGGCTTGCCGCGGCGAGCAGGTCGATTTCGCCGCGCGGGGCGCGGATTTCCGCGCCGCGCAGATAGGGGCCGGATTCAACGACGTGCGCGGCACCTCGTTCGCCACGCCAATCGTCGCCGGTTTGCTCGCGTCCGCGCATACCACGGTCGATCGCGACAGCGCGGCCCGCGTGCTGGAGGCACTGGCCGCCGGCGCAGCCGACCTCGGCCGCGAAGGCATGGACACCACCTATGGCCGCGGGCTGGTCGGCGCCCCCCTTAAACCCGGTTGGGAATAAAAGGGGTCGCATCCCCTTCCAAAGGGGTCGCATCCCTTTGCAGATTATGTTCAAACAGTGGCGCAAGGGGATGCGACCCCTTTGGAAGAAACGGCGACCCTAGGACGTACTTGTTACTGAGAACCGCGGAATGGCCGCGGGATCACAGGAGCAAGTCCATGACATATCGTAACTTTCTGACGAGCGCTGCGGTCGCCGCCTGCCTGGCTACGGGCATCGCGGCCGAAGCGCAGGTGCTGGGTGGCAATGTCGGCGGCGGCCTCGGCGGCTCCGTGACGGGCGGCCTCGGCAACCTCGGTGCCACAGGCGGCGGCACGCTGAACGGCACGCTCGGTGCCGGTACGGATGCCTTCGGCCGCGCGCGGGACACCGGGTCGCGCGTCAAGGATCAGGCGCATGAGCGCGCGGATGACGCGCGCCAGACCGCCGGCAGCGCGCGAAATCAGGCGCAGTCCGCGGCGATCGGCGCGGAAGCGACGGCCGGCGGTGCGCTGGATGGCGCCGTCAGCACGGCGGATGGCGTCGGCGGCACGCTGGACGCGGCCGCAAACGCGGGTTCGGCCGCCGATTGGACGACCGGGAAGCCGGCTAAGAGCGCAGGCGAACCGGTGGTCAGCGACGACGAGCCGGCTGCACCGAAGCGCGCAAAACGCGCGAAACGCGAGCCGCAGGCAGCGGAACAGCCTTCGGCACCCGAGCGCAAGGTCAATGCCAGGGGCAATGCTGGCGCTGACGGCGGATTCGACGCTTCGGGTGAGGGCCAGGCCTCGCTGAATGCCAATGCTTCGGCGGATGCGGACGCCTCGATCGAGAAGTAATCCGGGATAGGGAACCGGCGGCGGGAGGACTTTCTCCCGCCGCTTTTTTTCGACTTGCCAGGCAGGCCATCCAGGCGTAAATCTGAAAGTGTGGATAAGCCGTAGGAGGAACCTGCCAATGCACGACGAGCTGACCACGTTGCCCGGTGTCGGGCCGGCGATCGCTGCCGATCTTCGACACCTCGGCATTCACTCGATCCGCGAACTCGCCGAATCCAATCCCGAACAACTCTTCCAGCGATTGCAAAAAATTACCGGACACGAACAGGAGCCGTGCCTGCTCTACACGTTCCGCTGCGCGACCTATGCCGCGCGCACGCCGGAGCCGCAGCCGGACTTGCTGAAGTGGTGGAACTGGAAAGACCGAAGACTCGACGACTGAATTCAGGCATCAAAAAAAGGCCCCTTGCGGGGCCTTTCATTTCGATAAAGGGGTCGCATCCCTTTCAAGCGGATGCGACCCTTTTGTGAAGGGGATGCGACCCCTTTTGACCCCTTTGTGCTTCAGGCCGGCGGCGTGGTTTCCGCTGCGTCACCTTCTTCAGGCAGTGCCTCTGCAGGCGGCGCCTTCGGACGATCCGAATTGTAGATATCGCGGATGATCAGCCACTTGCCGTCGATGTTCTGCTGGACTTCCAGGTAGTTGCCGCTATCCACGATCATTCCGGTGGCGTCGGTCGCCGTATACGACCCGGAATGCCAGGCGAGGTCGCCCGATGCGCCGACCGTATCGTTGTCGATGGCATTCAGCGTGACCCCCGCGGCTTGCGCTGCGGCGCTCTCGATGGTGATCCGTTCACGGATTGCATCGCGGCCGACCGCTGCCGGAGAACCGGGCGCCATCAACACCGCGTCGTCGGTGTACATCGCCACAATCGTTTCAACGTCGCCGGAATTGTAAGAAGCGAGCCAGGTGCGCACATCGCCCTTGGCCTTGGTTTCAAACGCCGCCAGGTCGACGGTCGGCGCCTTCTGGCAGCCAGCGAGCGCGAGCAGGCCGACCGCCACGATGGCGGTTGATTTCAGAATGTTCATGATTGTCCCCGATAGAGTTCGAAGTTCGGGCGCGACTGCGGCCCTTGCGCGCCATCGTACTCCTTCTCCGGGAAACAGCATGCGCGCCCGGTTCCAGAAGCCGGTCACCGATGAGGTTTCAGAACCTGCGTCGCATTGAGGGAACAGGCCTGCGCACGACGCCGGCTACGAGTTGCTGACCGCCGCCGAGCAGCGCGCGGATAGCTGCCGGAGTGACGCCCGCGATCTCGGCGATCGTCCTGTCCGAGTAGCCCTGGCGGGCCAACGCGAGAAGAATTGCGGGATCCCGAGTCATGCTGCAAGGGTTGCGGTTTTGCGGATGGGCCGCCAGCCCCTGCCGCTCTCATTGCGTTGTAGGTATTGTCCGATCCGTCCGCCGTCAGGACCGGAGCGCAATCTCGACGCGCTTGTTGCGCTTGCCTTCGTTGCGAATCCGGATCACGCGGATGCCGCCGATCTCGCCGATGTTCGCAACGTGCGTGCCGCCGCAGGGCTGCAGGTCGATACCGGCTATCTTCAGCAGGCGCACGCGGCCCGCGCCACGCGGCGGCTGCACGCTCATCGTCTTGACGAGCTCAGGGCGCGCGTCGAGTTCTTCGTCGGTGATCCAGACGGTCTCGGTGGCGACCGCGCGTGCGATCAGCGCATTCGTTTCCTTCTCGATGTGCGCCGCGTCGAGCAACTGTATGTCGATATCGAAATCGAGCCGCGCCTTGTCCGGCGCGATGTTGCCGCCGGTGACCGGTGCGGTGACGACGCAGGACATCACGTGCAACGCGGTGTGCAGACGCATCAAGGCGTGGCGTCGTGGCCAGTCGAGTTCAAGCGTCAGGTTTTCGCCAGGCTGCGGCGATACGGAGCCGGCGGCGAGGAAACTGCGAACGGTGCCAGGCGTTTCGCCCTTGCGGGTGTCGACGATGGCGATGCGCTCGCCTTTCTCGGGGATCACGAAGCCGGTGTCGCCCGGCTGACCGCCACCCAGCGGGTAGAAAATCGTGCGATTGAGCTCGATCCAGCCGTCGCCGGCGGCGGTAACCTGCGCCGTGGCGTTCTTGAGGTAGGCGTCGTCGCGAAACAGCAGTTCGGTGGCCATCCCCGTCAGTTTAAAAGGGGTTTGCAACGGGGTCGCATCCCCTTTCATAAAGGGATGCGACCCCTTTGTAAGTCAGGGATCCGGCACAAAACCGCCCGGGAACGGGTCCGGCACCTGCTGGGCATAGTGATGGCGAGGCCTCGGAATGATGCCCTGGGCGACCAGGTTGCGTTCTGAGTCGTAGAAGATGCGGATCACGGCCTCCGGCGTCTCGCTCGCACGCTCGAATCGGGTGTAAACCGCACCGGAATCCAGTCGCTGGCCATGGCCGGTGCCGAGGCGGCTGTCCTCCCCGACGATGCCGCTCATGCGGCCGGTCCGGTCGCTCTCCTGCGATGCAGTCGGAGGGGGTGCCTCCGCTCGGTCGGCGGAACTCAGACGCTTGGCCGGGGCCTCGGCCTGCTCGCGAAAGAGTGCGACCCCAATGACGCCCACGTTGTCGGGGCGACCGGTACGGGCAGCATAGGAGTCGGGCAGGGAGGTGAAATAGAACGCCGCCACCTCGTCCATGTTCTTGCGCCAGCCATCGACCGCCAGCCGGCCGCGGGGATCCATGACATAGCCGCCCTGATCGGCGGAGGCCGTGCGCCCGGAGAGCACGTTGACCCCATCCACGGAGGTGACGGCGAGCACCCGTCCGCGCGTCCGGTTGCGCAGGCGAATCTCGTATTCGTGTCCCGGCTCACCGGCCACATGACGCTCGCCGGCATGCCAGTAAACCGGCAGCAACCGGCCGCTCGTGCGGTCAAAAATCTCGACGTCGGCGGGTGGTCCGGCGACGGCGGCCAGGGGACACAGCAGAGCCATCAGTGCGACGGCCCGGAGGGCGTTCGGATTCATGTCGGACTCCAGTGAGAAGGGACCTGCCCGCTCTAACGCCGCGGGGTTTGCAATCGGGTTGCCGGGGTCACAAGGCTCGTTCTCTGTCGTCTCGACGGAAGTTGACAGCTGATCATTGGGTTGCGCGGAGTTGGATGCTTATATTCATCCAATAATTGGTACTTTTGCGCCGCGACGAACCGCGCTCCGGCTGCGACCGGACGCCGGTTTCCCTCATCCCGGGTACCTATGATCGGGCGATGAAAACACTCATCGCCTGTCTCGCTTGCATGCCTTTGATGGCCGCCGCCGTGGACTATGTCGAGGCGGTCGGGACGGTCCAGATCACCGGCCTCGAGAACACCTATCCGGCCTGGTCGCCGGACGGCTCGCAGATTGTTTTCGAGTCCACCCGCGACGGTCCGGATGCCGACATTTTCGTCATGCAGGCGGACGGTTCGGGCGTGGTCCAGCTCACCCGGAACGACGCTTACGACGGCACCCCGGTGTGGACTCCGGATGGCCAGTTCGTGCTTTTCGCCACCGAGCGGGATGGCAATCCGGAGGTCTACCGGATGCGTGCGGACGGCTCGGAGCAGACCAACCTGACGCGCCATCCGGGCGCGGATGGACACCCCCGCGTGAGTCCCGACGGCCGACTGGTCTACTTCAACAGCAACCGGTCGAGCGACCCCGCGACTTTCGCGCTCGGCACCATGGACCGGCAACACAATCACGAGATCTACACGATGACCCTGGACGGCGACGACGTCCGGCGCATCACCGAGCTGCCGGACTGGGACACCTATCCGGCGGTGTCACCGGATGGGTCGCAACTCCTCTGGCGGCGCATTGCACCGACCGGCGGCAAGTCCGAGTCGGGCCGGAACTCGGAGGTGTTCTGGATGAACTTGGCAACCGGCGAGCAGCGGAACGTGACGAGCGACCAGGCCTATGACGGCTGGCCGGCCTGGTCGCCGGATGGGCGGCGGTTCGCCTTCGCGAGCAACCGGGCGAATGCCGCTTTCGATGGCTTCGACATCTATGTCGCCAACGCCGACGGCAGCAATGCGGTTCGGGTGACCTTCGGAGACGGCGTCGAGGGCCGCGGCTCCTGGACCAAGCCCAGCTTTTCGGGGGACGGACTGCGCATCCTGTGCACGCGCACGGTCGGATCGAGCGTGGATATCTTCGTCATCACGCTGAAGCCTTGACAGGCAGCCGGTTACACCTGGGTCGGATGTTTATGTCCATCCGGAAACCGGGCAGTTCAAGGCGGGTCGAGGCGGGAAATTGCCTGCTGGATGAGCGCCGCAAGCCCGGCCGGCCCGGCGCTCGGGGTATTCGAAGCCGCGGCCGTAGACGGCCAGGGTCAACGCGGCCAATCGGGGCCGATCCGGTAGCTGGGAGGCAAATCCGAGTCGGTCGAGCCGGCATTCGGGAGGCCGCTCGGTGAGTTGTGTCTCGTCCCGCCAAGCCTGGTCCGATCCGGGGTTGTTCTCCATGACGCGCGAAGGCCCCGCATCTGCTCGCCGGATCAGCGGGTGTCGTTTGCGATCACCGTGGCGACGGCGACCGAGGCGTCCGTGCTGCGGAGGGATCCGACGTCTTCGTCGGGGCCGAGGACGACACCCGGCTGGGCCACGAACGATTCGAGGTCAGTGAGAACCGATGACGGGTGACCGTCGCTGACCGCGAGTTCGGAGTGCGTGCTCGTGACGATGACGAGCACCGCGAGGAGTGAAAAAAATTATCGTGTCAGTACGGCTCACCGTTCTTGTGAAAGTATCCGCCGCCTGATTCCGACGCGCGCCAGCTCAGATCGACATCCGGATAATGCGGAAGATCTTCGTCCTCGCGGTTGCTGATCTCGAGATAGACCGCGGGCACCGTGCCGCGATTGATGAGCTGATGACCATCCGCGTGTCCCGCCGGAAATCCGGCGCACTGTCCGGCACGCAGCGTTCGCTCGCCGGCGCCTGTCACAAGAGTCAGCTCGCCTTCGAGTACATAGACCAGTTCGTCTTCGTGCGTGTGCCAGTGGCGCATCGACGAAGCGGCGCCGACGCCGAGCGTCGTGTGATTGACGCCAATTTTCGTAAGTCCCGTTGCATCGCCGAGCGCGCGTCGGTCGCGCGGCAGGCAACGGGAACGGAACGGATCCGGGTAGCCGCAACGCGAATTCGCCGGGATTTCCAGGGGATCAACGGGGCTGGCAATTGATTTCATGTGATTACACTGCTATACGATGCGTATAAACATCCGATAAACGGGCCAGCCAGATGCCGAAAAAACCAGCGAACGGCAGCGATTCATCGCCGGATGCGAATATCCCGCCGAAGGGCGCGGGCCGCAAGCGCGATGCGCTCAAGGCGACGACGCGCGCGTTTCCGCGCCTGAAGCCGGAGGCGGCGCCACGCGCCGGTTGGGTACGTGCAATACGCGAAGCGCTCGGCATTTCGCAGTCGCAGATCGCCGCGCGCGCGGGCGTGTCGCGCGCGACCGTGCAGCAATGGGAACGTGCGGAAGCGAGGCGGCGCATTACGCTGCACAGTCTCGACCGTGTCGCTGCCGCGATGGGTTGCCAGGTGGCGCTGGCGCTGGTGCCGAAAGGCGGATCGCTCGATGATGTGCGCAAGCGCCAGGCACTCACGCGCGCGGAACAGATCATCAAGGAAAAGCGCGAGGCTCAGTCGAAGGACGAGCTGCCGCCGCGCGAGCTCGCACGCCGCCGGGAACGGCTGGCGGCAAAACTGCTTCGCGGCAGCCCGCGCAAACTCTGGCGCCAATAAAAGGGATTGAAC